>DATJKB010000038.1:0-24046 GCA_035491875.1 Pyrinomonadaceae bacterium
GGAAGGCAAGCCAGTTTTGTGGATGAGGTCGCTCGATTCCACGAGTGCTCAACCTTTGCAGGGAACAGAGAATCCTTTCTTCACTACGTTCTGGTCGCCTGACAGTCGGTTTATCGCATTCGTCAGTAGCACGGATAACAAGCTCAAAAGAATTGACGTAAACGGTGGTGCCCCGCAAACATTAGCGAATGCTCCTAACGGTCGTGGCGGAACTTGGAATCGCGACGGTGTGATTGTCTTCGCACCGGCCGCCGAAGGACCGCTTTCACGAGTGTCGTCGACGGGAGGTCCTGTAACGGAAGTTACAGCGCTCGATCTATCGCGTAATGAGGTCTCACATCGTTACCCGTGGTTTCTGCCTGACGGTCGGCATTTTCTGTTTTTCGCTCGCGGCGCCACCTACGAGGGCAACAGTGTCTGTGTCGGATCACTGGACTCAAAAGAGTTCAAGCACATTGTCAACGCCGATTCAGGTGCGGTGTACTCTCCACCCGGCTATCTGCTTTACGTGCGCGACGGAACGCTAATGGCGCACGCATTCGATCTTGACCGGCTTGAACTCAAAGACGAGCCGATCGCGGTCGCGGATGCTCTTATCGGTTTCGATCTCACTAGTAATCTTGCGCGCTTCTCTGTTTCTGAAAATGGAGTACTCGTGTATTACGGTGGCAGCGAATTCAATAAGGCAGATCTGATCTGGGTTGACCGAGAAGGGAAGCAGATTGGCACCGCCGCTAACGCAGGTGACTACGGATATCTCCGCCTCTCGCGCGACAACAAACGGCTTGCTACAGCTCTGCGTGACCCCTCCACCAGATGGGATCTTTGGGTTTTCGACTTAGCGAATCATGGGCAAACGCGTTTCACATTCGACCCGGCTAATGAAATCTTTCCGATTTGGTCGCCGGATGGCAGCCGCATAGCATTCTCCTCAAACCGCGATGGCCAGGTAAATATGTACCAGAAGCTTTCGAACGGCAGTGGCCCCGAGGAAGCGCTCCTCGTGTCAAACGAACCAAAGTTCTGCAACGACTGGTCCTCGGATGGACAGTATGTTGTGTTTCACAAGCTATCAGGCAAGACACGCGCTGACATCTGGATCCTGCCGCTATCGGGAGATCGTAAACCGTATGCATATCTGGAGACGCAATTCGGCGAACGTGAGGCGAGATTCTCGCCCAACGGTCGTTGGATTGCTTACACGTCGGACGAAACTGGACCACGCGAACTGTTCGTTCAGAGCTTTCCAATTGGCCGAGGCAAGTGGCAGATCTCCAGGGGAGGAGCAGGGCCATCGAAATGGCGCGGCGACGGCAAAGAGATCTTCTATGTGAGTGGGGGAAACCTGATGGCTGTCGAAGTCAAAACAGACGGAGACACTTTTGAGATGGGTACACCGCAAATACTGTTTGACATCCGCGGCGCACCCTTACCCGGCGCCCTCGGCGGGTCAGCGTTTGACGCCACTTCAGACGGTCAACGATTCCTCATCGGAATGGCAGTGCAGGAAGCCACGTCTTCACCAATCACCGTCGTGCTGAACTGGGCTGCAGACTTGAAGAAATGACGCTGCGCCGGGCAACATTACAAAGCTTTGAATACTGAACTGGACATTCTGCGTGATGTCTCCGAGCGTCTGGACTCCGCTGGGATTGAGTTTATGGTGACTGGCTCCATGGCGATGAACTACTACGCTCAGCCGCGTATGACGCGGGACATTGATGTGGTGATGGCTTTGGAGAAATCCGACACTGTAAGGTTGATAAATCTTTTCAGCGAAGAGTATTACATCGACCAACAGGCGGTTGATCGTGCGATTACCCAGCGTTCCATTTTTAACCTCATCCATCAAGACAGTGTAATTAAGGTGGATGCTATAGTTCGTAAAGACGACGCTTACCGGGAGGAGGAATTTGCCAGAAGGCAGCGCGTTACTATCGCAGATTTTGAGACCTGGATCGTCAGTGTGGAAGATCTGATTCTTTCGAAGTTGTACTGGGCCAGAGATTCACGTTCGGAGTTACAACTGCGAGATGTTCGCAATCTGCTCGAGCTCGATTGTGATCGGAAGTATCTACGGAGCCGGGCGCAAATATTGGGTGTGGAGCAACTGCTCGACGAGTTGCTTGCCGAAGAATGAACGACACTTCTAAAGAAATTTCTGACTTGGTGCGCCATAAGCTGCTCGCACTATCAGGTTCTGAGCGCGTGTTGATGGGCAGCAGCATGTTCGACGCGGCGCGCGCAATTATTTTGTCATCGCTTCCCTCCGGTATTTCCGAACTGGAAACAAAACGTCAACTCTGTTCGCGGCTTTACGGAAATGAAGTTGACGTAGCCGCCTTCATCGCATCTCTGACAAAGGGGAGCAGGTAGCTCATGCGTGTTCTTGTCACCGGCGGCGCTGGTTATATCGGCAGCGTTGTTACAGAACAGTTGGTAAAAGACGATCACGAAGTTGTCGTCTACGATAGTCTTTATAAAGGTCATCGTGAGGCGGTTGTCAGTGGCGCGCGTTTTGTCGAAGCAGACTTGCGCGATAAAGAGATTCTTATCGAGACGCTTCGTGACGCGAAGATCGAAGCAGTGATTCACATGGCAGCGGATTCACTTGTCGGCGAGTCGTACTTTAATCCCGCGAAGTACTACGACAATAACCTTGCGACAGGACTTGTGTTGTTGGACGCAATGCGTGAAGCCCAGGTGCAGCAAATCGTTTTTTCTTCGACGGCCGCGGTTTACGGCGAACCTGAGAAACAACCAATCGAAGAGAGTGACCCAACTAATCCAACAAATCCTTACGGCGAAACAAAACTCTCATTCGAACGCGCAATGCATTGGTACGATTGCGCGCACGATTTGCGCTATGCAAGTTTGCGATACTTTAATGCCGCGGGCGCGAGTGAGAAGTGCGGCGAGCTTCACGACCCAGAAACTCATCTGATTCCCATTGCTCTTCAGACAGCGGCGGGCAAGCGCGCTCATGTCGAGATATTTGGAGACGACTATCCAACGCCGGATGGGACCTGCGTGCGCGATTACATTCACGTTATTGACCTGGCTCGAGCGCACATCATGGCGCTGAAAGTTCTAAGCGGAGGGAGTCGGGTTTACAACTTAGGATGCGGAGGAGCAGGTTACAGCGTTCGCCAGGTCATTGATACTGCCCGAGAGGTTACTGGCAAAGACATCCCGACGAAGATCACAGCACGAAGAGCCGGAGATCCGGCGGCGTTGATTGCGAGTTCCGCGAAGATCAAACGCGAACTTGGTTGGAATCCGATGCATCAGGATCTGCGAGTGATCATCGACTCTGCATGGGCGTGGATGGGAAGGCAGTAGGCAGAAGGCAGGAGGCAGTAGGAAACTGCTTTCTGCCTACTGTTATTTCACGGCGACAATATCAAACGTAAACTTCACGGTATCGCGCACGCGAACTAATCCATGGAAGGCCGAGGTTGCCTTCACCCCATAGCCGCCGCGGTCAATCGTAAAATCGCCAATAGCACGAAGTTCATTGCCCTGGAGCGTCACGTGAGTATGTATCTCCTCATTCCGGGTGGCGCCGTGTAACGTCAGCTTTCCTCTAATCTCCACATCATAGCCACCGCCTTCGGCTGGTTTCGACTTCACACTGGTGCTTTGAAAGGTGATGTCAGGGTACTTATCTGGGTGGAGCACAATTTCACGCAGTTCCTTGTTGATGATTTCCTTCTGTGGCTCAGTGAACGCCGCTCCCGTTTCAACCAGCGAACCGGCCTTTACGACGAGGTGCAAAGACGCCGGCGTGATTGAATCAGGAGTTAGCTCTACTTCGCCCGAAAACTCGCGTGCAACAAGGTGATGGTCGTGTCCTTTGAACCAGAGCAAACCGCCGGCAAACGCTCTCGCATTAAACTTACTCCGCGGAGTATCAATCACGTATCTGACTGCTGGTGATGTCGAGCTCCGTTGGATCGGCCCCAGGGTTACGATTGAGGCAATGGTTGCGATCAAAACCAGCACTTGCAACCGTCGACTACTAATCTTTCTCGATTGCATCCGAACCTCCAAAATTGTCAGGCAGCGATAGTAGTTAGTCGAACTTGAGGGTTTCTGGGGGTTGTGAGTCTTAGCCGAAAAAGATTTGGTTCTCTGTCAGCCAGTTACTACCAGTTACTAATAAAGGAATTGCTGCGCAAGCTGTAACGCGGGAACTCGGGACCTATTCCCGTACCGCCCAACACCTAATTCCGTCAGCCATGTTAATAACCGAACCAACCTTCTGTATTGCGTTCAACCCTAGTCTCTCAACTTTGTCGATCAAGCCTCTTCCCTCGGGAAGCGAATTGTTCCACCGTTCAACATCAAGATGAAGAACGCGGAAGCCTGTGGAGTTGAGTACCGCAGCCAGGCTCTTGGGCGAAAAACCCACTACGTGGAACGGCGAGAAGGTTGGACTCAAATTTACCGTCCAGTCTGTTCCGCGCAGACGCATATAACAGTTGCCAATCCGCATCGTCAGGGACCTCTCGTTGGGAACATCGATAAAGACCAGCCCGCCGGGACGTAATGCAGCATGTACTTTATTCAGTGTGGCAATCGGGTCATACAAATGTTCGAGGATGGCCGCAAGCAAAATGACATCATAAGTCTGGTCAAGCGACTTGCTCTGTTCAACTGAAGAGTGCTCAATGTCTATTCCTTTACTGCGAGCAACCTCGGCGAAGTCTTCCGTCATTTCAATTCCATAAACTGACCACCCGCGATTCATCGCGCCTAACAATAATTCACCTCTACCGCAACCGACTTCCAGCATCTTACCTGTGGTCCCAAGAACTTCTTCTGCAAACGCCGCGAGATCGTTCCCTGCATTCGTCTTTATTTGTGAGTCATGCAAATGGAAATATTCTTCTGCCGAATGCTGCTCGTAAGGATTGTCTAGGGGAATTAAAGTAGGTTTCGTGTAAATGACTTCGCAATGTAAACACCGAACTATGGTTGTTTTTATTCCCTTTCCATGGCGATGAGCCTCTCCTCCCCTGGAGCCGAGCTTTCGGGTTGCATTGGACCCACATCCAGGACAGGGACGCTCTTCAGGCGACCAGCGGGTCCCGTCCGAAGATTGCACGTGATTATTGTTGACCGCGGTCTTGGTCGTGCTCATTTGCTCAACCTGGAGGACGCGAAAACTTTAGCGCCATGAAACGCTCATCGCAATCAAAGACTGTCTCACCGAAAGTCTTTTTAGCATAGCACCTGATTAAATCTCGCGCATTCGCAAGACCCTTCGTGCACAGGGATGTGAAATCAGGAAGCAATGCTAACTTGTCACCACTTCTTGTCGTTCAAGTGGCGACAAGATGCGACGCGAAGACTAGACGTGGTCCATGCCTCCCAGAGTTGTTCGATGATAAGACAGTAAGGTTGTGTGCTTGTGACGGTAGAGTTGTAAAGTTCTGCAAATACTTTAACGACCGGCCAGTTACACTTGCGCGATCATTTGCTGCAACAGATACTGAAAGCCTCATGAAAACAACCGCCCCAATTCAAAAAGCCGGAGTGAAGATCACGCGGCAGAAGGCCGGACACGTGATATCGGTTGAAGAGTTCTTATCTTTGAAGCGGCCCAGGGGAGACCTAAATCTCAAGATCGGTAAGGAACAAGTCTCTCTTACCAGCCTGGAACGCGTTTATTGGCCAGACCAAAAACTCACGAAGTTTGATCTCCTTTGCTACTACCTCCGTGTCGGCGATTACATTCTGCCGTTTCTGAAAGACCGGCCGGCGATTCTTCAGCGTTGGCCGCGCGGTATCAAAGCGCCGATGTTCTTCCAGCAGGATCTCGAGAGCGCACCGGCTTTCATCAAGACGGCAAGACTAACAAACCAGGAAGGACGCCAACTGGACTATGCCGTCTACAGCACCGTCGCGTCGCTACTACATTTCGTAAATCTCGGGTCGATTGAACAGCACCCCTGGCATTCAACCGTGAAACACCTGGGGAAGCCTGACTGGATTGCGATTGATCTCGATCCAAAGAAGGCGCCGTGGCAGAACGTTTTAGATACTGCGTTGGTGTTGAAAGAGGTGGCCGACGAGATTGGTTTGCAGGCTTTTCCAAAAACTTCAGGTTCTTCGGGTTTGCATATCTACGTACCGTTGAAGCCGTTGAACGACTACGAGCCTGTCGCGGAATTTTCGCGTTTGCTAGCCGGTGAGGTTGCTCGCCGTGCGCCGAAGATCGCTACGATCGAGCGCACGATTGCCAAACGAAAGACAAATCAGGTTTACGTCGATTGGATGCAGAACGCCCGCGGAAAGAGCTTGGCGTCACTCTTTACAGCTCGTGCAAAAGACAAAGCACCTGTATCAATGCCCCTGACGTGGCAGCAGGTGAAACAAGGCGTAAAAATAACTGACTTCACAATCACGAACGTTCCGGATCTCTTAAACAAAAAAGGTGACCCGTGGGCCACCTTCTTCAAAGAACGCCAAGCTCTAAAGTTCAACTAAACGCCTCTTTGGAGTGCGGTGACCTGTCACCGCTCTTCTCGCTGAAGTGACTTGAATTTGAACCGGAAGTAAAAGCGGTGCCAAGTCACCGCACTCCAAAGGCCCTTGACGGATTCAGCTGGGCCTGCTTATTCTGTCCCGGCAATGATGCAGCAGAACGTCTATCGCTATTACTACTATTACGGTCCGCTCTCCGCTTGGAGGGACGGTCGCGATGGACTCTTGCGTGCGCTGATTAGTTAGCACTTAAAACAGGATTCCAAAACCGGCCATCGGTCCTTCCAACGGAAGGATCGGTGGCCGGTTTCTTTATGTCCACTTGAGAGGTTAATCATGACGCCTACAGAAACAGATACTAAGTCCTTGCTTCTTGACCATGTCGATATGCGCATGGTCACCGCCGAATTAGAAGTGCCGACGGCCGATCGGTATTCGATAGTTCAGCTCGATCCAGATCACCCCGGATTTAGAGATGCGGAATACCGAGCGCGCCGAAACCACATCGCGCAGATCGCTATGAGCTACCGCGCCGGCGATCCCATTCCCGATGCACCTTACACGGCTGAAGAACATGGCGTCTGGCAAACAATCTGGCAGGCACTTGGACCAGCTCATCGCAAGCATGCGTGCAGCGAATATCTCGACTGCCTCGACCAGCTCGACTTCGACACGAACCGCATTCCTCAACTTCGCGAAATTAGTCGAAAGGTTGAGGCGATTAGCGGATTCCGGCTCGAGCCAGTAGCCGGCTTAGTAGAGCCGCGCGTCTTCCTGGAATCGCTTGCGAGTGGCGTGTTCCTGTGCACGCAGTACATTCGTCACCACTCGACGCCGCTCTATACTCCGGAGCCTGACGTTGCGCACGAAATCATCGGCCACGCCGTGACACTCGCCAGCCCGCGCTTCGCAGAAATCAATCGATTGTTTGGCGAGGCGGTAAGGCGCACTACCAAGGCGGATGAGTTGGATCGTTTGGCGCGTGTTTACTGGTTCACTATTGAATTCGGAGTGCTTCGTGAGAACGGAGATGTCAAAGCTTACGGTACCGGTCTTTTATCTTCGGCGGGTGAATTAGAGGAGATGCACAAAGCTGAACTGCGTCCGCTCGATCTGCAAACGGTGAAAGACCGCGCTTATGATCCGACGCACTATCAAGCAGCGCTTTTCTGTGCTGATTCATTCGAAGAATTGATTGTGAAGCTAAGAGAATTCTTGTTGGGATGGCAGAGTTAGTCCGGCCGCAGATGAACACCGATTCACAGATCAGAATAAGAATTTGGTGAGCGAGTCCACTTTTCTGATCTGCGCTTATGTGTGAAAATCTGCGGCTTATTTAGTCTCCGGAAGACGCGGCGATGGCTTCGCCTCGAGTGGGTTGAATATGCTGAAGCTGACTGGCGTCGATCATGTTCAGCCCTCTTTCGCGCACACTCTGAAACGCCGGCGTGATGTCACCAACAAATGGATCCATTCCGTCCGGATTCCGACGGTATCCGGTGAAGTCCAGATACAGACGCTTCGACATCAACCGATCGGGTACCCCCGCGAACCGCAACAGCGGATACTTTATGCCATGTCCAAAAAGTCGCTTGCCCAAGAGACTGTAGTAGAGAGGCACTCCGAGCGACCACTTCAAACTCGTTCGACTTCCGCCACGCCAAAACTCAATGTTGTATTTCCAGCAGGTAAAGAAAAATTCCCACTGCAAGTCAGTCATCTCGATCAGTTTTGCGCTGGCGGTCTTCTCCATGCGCGTGTTTTCGAGGGGTACGAAGAACGTCGGCACGAACATGCCTTTAGCGTGACGAAGATCGTAGAGCATATCGAGCGACTGCTTGGTATCTTCGTCAGTCTCGCCGGGCAAGCCGATGATGAACGTACAAAACGGAAACCAGTTGTACCGGTTCAATATCTCCATGCCCTTCACAATCACGTCACGCCATTGATGAGCTTTATAAGGATAGGCCTTGCCCTTCATATAGGTGTTGAAAAGCCGTGGGCTTCCTGTTTCGAGTCCGATGATTGGATCGGCAATACGCTTGTCCGGGTCGGTTGAATCCTTGTGGCGCAAATGCGAATAGGGAACGATCAGTGGCGTCAGTCGCTCAATGATCGAAGGATCTTTCACCACCGGCGCCATGGTGATGTGTGATGTCTGAATGGTTTTTATTCCCGGGACGGCGATTACACTCTTGAAGAGTTTTTCGAGAGCGGGCACGTTCGTTTCGAAGTTCGGCAACTGCTCGTAAAGGAACATGTCTTCCGAGGCGAGCATCACCTCAGTTGCACCTTCGCGCGCGTTCACTTCAGCGCTGGCTATGATGTGTTCAAGGGGGAACGACCGCCCGACCTTTGTAGCCGGTGAACAAAACTGGCAACCGCGACCACAGCCTCTCGTGATTTCGCAAACACCAAACGTCGAGCGATGGCGAACAACCGGTATCTCCTCGACGGTTGGCTGCATTTCTTTTGGGACTTTGACGATTCGAGGAAGTGTTGGATCGCCTTCCACGATGCGTGTAAAAAGAGAGGCAAAAACGCGTTCGATCTCACCGTCGATTAGGTAGTCGATCTTGAACTCGTCCAGCCGATTCGCTTTTTCCAACTGCCATGCGCCTGGTCCACCAACAACAATCTTTGGTTTGTATTTCAGCACCGCAGGGTGCGTGACGATACGAATAAACTCATGCGCGTTTACCGGCATGAGATTCTCGCCCGCGAGTTTGGAGTAGACGTCCGTGGCGTAAGAGATGCCGAGTGGATTGTGGGCGTGAATTGCCAGGACCTTTGTTTCCGGTCCAATGAACCGATCCAGTTGATCGACGTAGCAGACGACAACGGCGTCTTCGCTGTACTCGCGCAGCAGGAGAGTCTCCACGACACGCAAACCGTTCGGTACATACTTCGCGCGGCCATCGGGCCATGACTCGTTTTGAAAGACAGCTTTATTGAAAAATGTGTTGCTGTATTTTTGAGGGATGGTAGCCGACAGCATTTGTTGCCAAATACTGTGGTGCCACTCGCTGGCCTCCGTCGAGGAGGCTGCCAGGACAAACAATGGTGAGCTCACGGGGCTTTGTTGACTCCTGGTTGTGCTCGTTCACAACTGCTTTTTTGACTGCGAAAACAACCGACCTTGATTGAAGTCGCAAAATTCTAGCACTCACGCAGTACCTTGCCAATTGCTTTTGCAGTTAACCTGCTGCTGTTTGCGTTTCTTCCGCGTATTAAACTGTCAACTACGCGCTTTCGATGGCTGACTTGACCCGGACGACAAGGCTCTCAAGACTGTCGTCGCTTCCCGTCTCCACGCGAATAGTGGCCGACCGGTAAATAGGCTGTCGCTGCTCAAACAAGGCTCTTGCCTTGTCCTTCGTGGGTGCCATCGGCCGGACCTCAATACCCGTTTCGATGCGTTGCCAGCAAACCTCAAAAGGTGTATCAAGCCAAACTGTCATGGCTTCGCTTTCCCTAAGCAGTTTTCGGTTTGCCAACTCGATCCAGCCACCGCCTCCAATAGACACCACGCCGTCATATCCACTTTGGAGCAGATCCTTTAGCGCCGAGGTTTCGATAGAACGAAAAGCCGCCTCGCCATCTTCTTTGATTATCTCAGCAGGCGTTCGTTCGTGTTGTCGCGTTATTAATTCGTCAAGGTCGATGACTTTGCGATCCAGTAAGGCCGCCAGCATCTGAGCGACTGCGGTTTTACCACAGCCCATGAACCCGACGATTGCGATTGGTACAGTCTTCACGCTTCGACAACCTGTTTAAGTAAGTCGAAGAACTCAGGAAACGAAATATCGACGCATGATGCGCCCGAGATTTCCGACGGGCCATCCGCGACGAGGGCGGCGATTGAGAAGGCCATCGCTATCCGGTGATCCTCGAATGATTCTATCTGCGCGCCGCGCAGTTTTGTTGGGCCGTTGACGAATAGTCCGTCGTCAAACTCTTCTACTTCCGCACCCATTGCTCGCAGGTTTCTCACCGTTGCACTGATACGATCAGTCTCTTTCACACGTAGCTCAGCGGCTCCGCGAATCTCGACGCCATCGAGCTGAGAACCAACCACAGCGACAAGCGGCAGTTCATCTATCAGTGCGGGGATTCTTTCTTTGCCGATTCTGAGCGGTTGATTGCTTCCCTGCCTAATCTCTGAAGCCGCAACCTTAATACTGCCTGAGGGTTCATTGCGATCTGATCGGGTTTCAACACTTTCGATGTCGCCTCCCGAGCTGCGAAGGAGTGAAATGAACTCAGTGCGCGTCGGATTCAAGCAGACGTCTTCGATAGTCAACTCGGAGTTGTGCAACAGCATTGCGGCAGCAACAAAGTAAGCCGCTGATGAAATGTCTCCCGGAATCGTCATCTCGCCGCCAACGAAGCGAGCTGGACCATTGATCCCGATTGAAGTGCCTGTGATTTCAACCGCCACACCGAAGCCGTTGAATAAACGCTCAGTGTGATCGCGTGTTGTTGCGGGTTCGATCACGGTTGTTCGCCCACTTGCGTTCAGGCCTGCGAACAGGACACAAGATTTTACCTGTGCACTAGCTACCGGCAGTTCATAAGTGATCACGTTAAGAGGCGGTGTGCCCTGGATTACGAGTGGAGGCTTGCCCCCGGAAGATTGAATCTTTGTGCCCATCATCTCCAGCGGTTCGATGATTCTTTTCATCGGCCGTGAACTTAAGGAATCATCGCCCGTCAATTCGCAAATGAGATTATTGCCGGCAAGTATTCCAGCCAGCATGCGCATAGTAGAGCCGCTGTTTCCGCAGTCGAGAGGTTCGGTGGGCGCGCGTAACTGGGTAGGTGGTTGGATCATTACCGTGTTGCCATGCCTCGTAACGATCACGCCGAGCTGTTCAAGACAGGCGAGAGTTGACGCACAGTCGCGGCTGGTGGAGAAGTTCGTAAGTTGAGACGTTCCTTCCGCGATGCCGGCGATAAGCGCCGCGCGATGCGAAATCGATTTATCGCCCGGCAGGCTAATCGATCCTTTAATGCGGTGGACGGGCGAGATCTTCATAAGGGGCAATCTTAACCCGCCCAATCGACAAGAATGAACCCTGGTTTTCCATCGAACATGTCGCCAATCCGGTCGGCTGGGTATCAACCGCTTCTTTATCCGAACTCAAAGTTGACATGCGCCTAGGCTGCGTGTTACACCCTCGAACCTCCGGATAACGTTGGAGCTTTTTAGATAAGCAGCCAAAGCCCTCGTGGAACTGCCTTTCGGGGAGGCCTTGCCTGATCGTTGTGACGGTAGAAACGTCTGAGCTAAGTTTACCCAGCCGCATCGAGACGGTTGCGAAAGCCGCCAACGCTGTGGCCGACTTTGTGAGCCGCTCGGGGATATCAGAAGAGGCCGCTTTCGGGATCGACATGGCGGTCCGTGAAGCCGTTACGAACGCGGTGCTGCACGGCAACGAGCAGGATGAGCAGAAAGCAGTTGAACTCACCTTGAAGAGCTCGCCTGAGGCTGTCGAAATCTCAGTTCACGATCAAGGCCAGGGTTTTAATCCGGAAGAAGTCCCAGATCCGACAGAGTCTGAGAACATATTGAAAACTTCTGGGCGCGGAATCTTTTTCATGCGCACTTTTATGGATGAAGTAACCTGGTCGATCAGACCAGGCGGCGGCACAACAGTGCGGATGCTCAAACGACGCTAATCGCCCACATGCGTAAAGGAGATCTCTCAAATGGCTGAGTTGAATATCGCGGAACGTCAGGCTGGTGATGTAACTGTTCTCGACATGAGCGGGAAGATCACTATTGGTGAGGGCAGCGTCGCGCTGCGAACCGCCATTCGCAGGCTGCTGGAAGAAGGTAAGAAGCGGATTTTGTTGAACCTTGCTGGAGTCGGATACATCGACTCGAGCGGCATCGGTGAGTTAGTTTCAAGCTTCACGGCAATAAACAAAGACGGAGGTCAGCTGAAACTTCTCAATCTGACGCAGAAACTTCAGGACCTTCTCACGATTACGAAACTTCTAACAGTTTTCGACGTTTACGAGAACGAAGCTGAGGCACTCAACAGTTTCAACTAGAAACGCCAGAACGCAAACGCCAGAGTGAAACGGAGCAGCAAAAATGGCTGAGCTAGACGTAAAAGAACGACAAGCCGGTGACGTAACAATTTTGGATTTGAGCGGAGCCGTGCGGATCGGTGAAGGTAGTATCGCACTGCGCGATGCGATCAGGGGCCTTGCAGATCAGGGCAAGAAGAAGATGCTCTTAAACCTGGCTGGTGTTAGCTACGTGGATTCGAGTGGCATCGGTGAGCTGATCGCCAACTACACGACCGTGAGCCGTCAAGGTGGACAATTAAAGCTCCTGAACCTGACAGACAAGATTCAAAGTCTGTTGGTTATCACGAAGCTGCTCACCGTGTTTGATGTTTACGAAAACGAGTCAGAAGCACTGAAGAGTTTCCAGTAGGACCGGCGAACGCCTGTCTAGTTGGAATGACAGGGTGAAAGCCTGCCTACGATGTTCCGTTCTACATTTCGCCGTCTGCTTGCGATTGATGATCCACCGGAGCGGACGGCGCTTGCTTTTTCAATCGGCGTCTTCATTGCCTTCTGTCCTTTTCTAGGGCTACACACAATCCTGGCCACGTTCGTGGCTTTCGTTTTCCGCTTTAACAAGATCGCCATCTACGCGGGCACTTTCATCAACAATCCGTTCCTTACGTTGGTACCGATCATCATTGCTTCGTACGCAATCGGCGCCTTCATCTTAGGTCGCCCGCTGAAGATCCCCGACCAGGGCGTGGAACTGTTGACGCATCCGGCGATTTTTTCCGGCGACTACTACCGGCAAATATTCATACAGAGCTGGACAATAATTAAGCCTTTTGCCGTTGGCGCCATGGTGCTATCCGTCGTTTGTTCGCTACTAGCGTATCCGCTAACATTAAAAGCCTTGCGCGCTTATCGCCGGCGGAAGGTTACGGAACCAACGTGAAGCATCGGTTGGGTGGTAGCCAGCATCTAGTTGATTTTGTGAGTACACCATCACGCAAGTAAGGTGGCGCGAGCACAAATGAGAGTCGTCTTTGCTCCGGAGGAGCAGGATGTTTATAGCTCTCGTTACGGTGAGAAGGCGGCGCTCCAGCTGAGCGCGATGTACATCAGCCGACTGACATGTTGCTCCTAAAGGAGCAAAACACCTCTATTGGCCGCTGGTCTATAAACATGCTGCTCCTCCGGAGCAAAGACAGGTGAGTCAAGTATGTGATTCCCGTTGAAACGGTTCGCCCACAAAGAGAGCAACAGATCCCCAAGCTAAAGCTTGAGGAGAATGAGAAGTTGATTACTAAAGTAGTTGATTACGGAAAGAACTAGTCGAGCGTCGTAACGCCCTTTTTAAAAACACATATGAAGCACTTGTTCACTGTTTTTTTTATTCTTGCCATTGCGGCAACTGCTTTTCCCCAAACGATATCAACTCAGAATCGACCAGCACCGTCGCAACAACGTCCGGCGCGTGCCTTCGAATTAGCTGAATATGGAATCGACTTCCAGGCCGATCCGCGACTCATTGTTGTAATGGCGGCGCTCGAAGCAGCGGGGTGGAAGGCTTTACCCGACGGGCGTCAGCCTTCAGCTTTCCGTGCGATGATCCGGAAGGATTTGGCCGATCTTGATCCGCAACTCCGCGAACGATTGCGAATCTTTTATGAACGCAATCTATTGCCGGCGCCCGCTACCCAGGCCGATCAGGCTTCGCGATATGTTTCGCTGGCACTCTCACTCAGCCCAGCTCCCGCACTTGAAGCGCCGGAGCGATCTGATGATTTGCCTTCGGGCCTTCTTGAAGTGCTCGACTTCGCTCCGCTGGTGCGCGAGTTCTATCGTCGTTCCGGTATCGAGGAAAAGATGGTGAGTTACGTCCGAGCTTACCAGGCAGAAGGCGATCGCTTGCGCGGTCCAACAACCGAGATGGTTCGCGGTCTTCTCACATACTTGCATACAAGGCCGCTAACGTTTTCGACCGAACGCGTCGAGGTGAAGTCGCCGACAGCGAAGAAGAACCAGGAGAAGAAGACCTACACATTCCGCCAAAAAGATCGGCGCTTCTTCATTCAGCCCGATCTGCTGGCCGCACCCGGTGCGATCAACTTCCGCATCATTGGAGACGACTATTACGCCATCGTACCTGAGGGCACTGATCCAACCTCGTCAGAACTACGTCGCGCTTATCTGCAATACGTGATCGATGCCCTGGTCCTGCGTTTCAATAAAGACATTGCGGCACGGCGCGACCAGATCAAACAGTTGATGACAGAGCGACAAAAAGCGAATGGCCAGGTGTCGCCTGACGTGTTCCTGACGGTGAGTCGCTCGTTCGTTGCTGCTGCTGATGCGCGCTACGAGGAATTAAGGCGCATCGACACATTGACGAAGAATGCGCGCGCTCGGATGCAATCGGAAAAGGATGAAAAGGTGCGCGCGTCGATTGGTGCAGAAACCCTCGCCGAAACCAAAGCCATTCAGGACGACACCGTCTCGCGCCTGGCAGACGACTACGAACGCGGCGCGTTATTGAGTTTCTTCTTTGCTGACCAGTTAAAAGGAATTGAGACGGCCGGCTTCGATGTTGCGAATTTCTTTGCCGACATGATGACCGCGTTTGATCCGGCAAAGGAAGCAAAGCGGCCGGAGGAATATGCCGAAGCACGAAAACGTGCCGTCGCTGCACGCGAAGCACGCCTCGCCGCGCGGCGTGCGGAAATCGCTTCGACAACATCGGATCCTGGCAATCAACGAAATGCGGAGCTCGTAAGAGAACTGTCGGCCGTCGAAGAAATTCTGCGGCTGAAAGACTATAACGGGGCCGAGACACGCTTGAAGTCGCTGTTGCCTAACTTTCCACGTGAGCCGCGAATATTCTTTGCGTTGGGCCAAACCTCGAGCCTGGCGGCCGCCGACGCGATTGACGAACAGATCCAGGCCGAACGCCTGGGCCGGGCGTTAAGCAACTACCGGTTGGCGTTAGAAGCGTCATCACCCGAAACTGACAGGGCAGTGATGTCGCGTGCGCATGAAGCAATCGGACGCATCAATGCGTTTCTTGAAAACAAGGCAGAGGCGCTGAAGCATTTTGAAGAGGCGATAAAGATTGGAGATGTTCGCGGGGGAGCGTACAGGGAAGCGATGGAAGGGAAGCGCCGTCTTAGCCAACCTTGAGCGTTTGCTGAGATCGTAAAAAGAAATCATTGGTCAATTGATAACTGACCAATGATTTCTTTTAGAGACTCCCGCTACTGAGCACCAAGAGCCTTCGCGGCGTTGATTCGCCCGCCCGACGCTACCTTCGATTTCAGCGAATCAAGTTTATCCACCGAAGTCACAACTCTTTTTCTTAACTCGTCGACAGATATTCGACTTTCGTTCGCTGCGATTAGTGCTGCCACACCGGCGACGAAAGGAGTAGCCATCGAAGTTCCTGATTTTTCTTCGTAGTTATCACCCAACCACGTGCTCAGAATCTCCGCTCCTGGAGCCGCAATCGCAACGTGCTTTGCACCCCAGTTGGAGAACGACGCGAGTTGATCGTTTCTGTCCAGTGCAGCGACCGAGATCACGTTGCCAACGTCGTAGTTCGATGGATAGTGAGGCCGTCGATCGTTGTCGGTGCTCGCGTTGCCGGCGGCAGCTACAAATAGTATCCCCGCTTCGTAAGCCTTCTTGATTACGTCCTCGAGTGCTTGCGATCTGTTTGTCGATCCCCAGCTGGCGCTGATAACTCTGACGTTTACGCCTTTGTTCTTCCGATCGATGACGTAGTTGATAGCTTCAATTGCGTCTTTCGTAGTGCCAAATCCGCCGGCATTCATAAACTTCAACGGCATGATGCGAACTTTCCAGTTCACCCCGGTGATGCCGATGTCGTTGCCACCTTCAGCTCCGATGATTCCCGCGCAGTGTGTACCGTGGCCGTTTTCGTCCATCGGATCAGCGTCGTTCGTGATTGCGTTGTACCCCTGCAAGTCCTGAATTGTTCCGGCGGCATCATCGACGTATTTCGGCACATTTGCCGGACGCTGCCAGATGTTATTTTGCAGATCTGGATGCGTGTAATCGACGCCGCTGTCGAGCACTGCAATCACAACGTCGTCATCGCCAGTGGTAACGGACCACGCAGCCATCGCACTGATATCGGCGCCTTGTGTGCCGCCGCGCTGACCGTCGTTTGCGAGTGCCCATTGATCTGTGAAACGCGGATCGCTTGGTCTAACAGGATTCGACTCGAAATCTTCAATCGAGATCTCGTAGTTTGGCTCCGCGTATTCAACTTCCGGCAAGGCGAGGTAGGCGGCCGCAGTCTGAACTGCGTCAGCATTGTCGAGATCGTCGATGGCCTCGAGGCCCTGAACTGATTCGATAGAGTCCTCAACACGATCGTTGAACTTCGCAGTGATGCCGCGAATCGTGCTCTCGCTGACACCGGGTTTGAACTTCACTAACACTTCGGGAACGGTGAGCGTGCGCGCTTCAATCTCGCTAACTTCTGCTGTCGTCGCTGCGCTGCGAATCTTTTCCTCCGCCGGCATTATTCGAACGCGCGATTTGTATTCCTTCTGCCACCGTCGCAGCTGACCCGCGAAACCCGCAACGAGAACTAGCACGACGGCCAACGCGATGTGAATTAGAAAATTATTGCGGTTCATGTTCCTTCACTCCTGAAATGCATTAGAGCAGAAAGTTCTTCCCCTTGAAATCATAAAGTCGCACCTGGTTTCGGTCGGCGCGATATTCGTATGTCCGGTTGTTTGCCTGCAGTTTAATCCGCCAGCCGCGCGTGATCATCTGGCCACTCATTTCGTCGTCGCTACCCGCGCCCAGTGAAGTGTCAGGAAAATCGGTTTCTTCGACCGAGCCTTCGCGAACGTCTTGCTCCTTCACACCAAGCCGCTTAGCCAGGTCGTGCCGGGCCTTTGATAACGCGTCTTCTTTGCTATATGACATATTTTGATTGTTCGACAGAGATCCGAAGCTACAAACGACCAACCATCGCCCATTGTTCCGCGAGCTGCCAACATTCTCACTCCGCTGTCGGCGCTGGTCAAATGCGCTAGTCAAATGCGCTAGTCAAATGCGCTAGCCAGATCCACACCAGGAGCAGGGCAGCAGGCCGGAGTACCAGGTTAGTTCCTGCTCCTGCCTGCTGCTCCTGCCCCTGTTACTTCAGATCCCCATAACGGTGTTGCATCAGGGCAGTTACGGTGATCGCTGCTGTTTCAGCTCGCACAACTCTTCCGCCAAGAGTCACAATCTTCCATCCGCGCTCTGCCGCAGAGTCGATCTCTTCCGGCGCCCAGCCACCTTCAGAGCCGACCAGAACGCTCGCGGCCTTCGTTGAAACAGATTCTGGTAAATCGCTCATCGATTGACCACCGCGTTCCGCAAACATCACACGGAAAGCACCCTCCGCGGTTTCTCTTTGAAGCAATTCATGAAACGGTACGGGCACATGGATGTCTGGCAGTGCTGCGCGTCCTGATTGTTTTGCTGCTTCAAGTGCAATTCTCTGCCAGCGCGCGATACGTTTCGACGCGTCAGATGGATCGTGCAAACGAATATCCGCGAACTTCGTCATCACCGGCACCAGTTCATTAACTCCTAACTCAGTCGCCTTTTGCACTACTAGATCAAACTTGTCACCCTTCAACAGCGCTAGCGCTAAAGTTAAGTGCAGTGGTGATTCTTGACTTGCTGGCTCCGTGATCTCGCCTAACTCAAGCACGGCTGAATCACGTATCGCTTTTACGACGACAGCGTTGTATTCATTTCCCGCTCCGTCAAAAACGCTGACACCATCGCCTGACTTAAGACGCAGCACTTCGCGCAGGTGGCGCGCTTCCTCAACGCCGAGCGATACCTGTCGGGCATGAAAGTCGAATGCTTCTGGTGGAGCGTAGAATCTTCGTCGCGTCATTACACGATGAGAGCTGCCCATTCGCCGTCGTACAATTTCTCTACTTCAGTTGACACACCGCACTCCAACAGGCGGTCGGACACTGCTGCTACTTGTTCCTTTAGTATTCCCGACAATATCAAGCGACCGCACGTTAGCTGTAGCAGCTGAGGGCTGAGATCCATGATTACATCAGCGGTGAGATTTGCGCAGACCAGATCTGCCGAAGCTGTCTTTTCGTGAACTGAACCAACGATGAACGTAATGCGCTTCGCGACGTTATTGATGCGCGCATTCTCAATGGCGACCGAAACCGCTTCGGAATCCGTGTCGCATGCCTGTATTCCTGCTGCGGAATTCAACTTTGCAGCGGCAATCGCGAGGATGCCGGTGCCGGTTCCTACGTCCAAAAAACTTTTGCCGGTAAAGTGTTCTTCAATAGCGCGTAAACATAGGCGTGTGGTTTCATGCGTGCCTGTGCCAAAAGCCATGCCGGGTTCGATTGTAATCACGATACGGCCCGCGGTTTCGGGTATTTCGATCCACGGCGGGGTAATCACAAACTTCCCGACGTCTACTGGCTGCCAATTCTGTTTCCACTCAGCGAGCCAATCGCGTTCAGGCACGGTTCGCAAACTCATGTCGCGAACGGAAGAGCTCGGAAGATTGTAAATTCGGAGCGCGTCAGCTAACTGATATCGGACAAGTTCTCGTTCGGGGATCTTTTGGAAATACCCGGTGACCTGAACCAGACCATCGCTTCTATCAACTGTCTCTGTTCCTCCAGACCCTGCTTCCATCAGCGCGTACTCGACTGCCTCGCGAGCGTCGGCTTCAACTTCCAGATCGAGAGCGTGCCAATCCATAATCATTTTAGATTTTTGATTTTAGATTGACGATTGGCGGTTGAATGATCCATCGAGTGCTTTCAATCTTCAATCTAAAATCTAAAATCTTCAATGCCTTACTTCAGTCCCATTTCATCAAGCAGCGCATCCCGGTTACGCCAGTCTTCTTCCACTTTCACAAACAGCTCGAGGTGCACACGATGGCCCAACAGCTCTTCGATGTCGCGCCGCGCGTTGATCCCGATCTGCTTCAAACGACTCGCGCCTTTGCCGATCACGATCTTCTTCTGCGAGCCACGTTCCACCAGGATCACACAATTGATCCGCGCAAAGTCTTCACGCACTTCCTCAAATCGTTCTGTAATCACAGCGGTGACATAAGGAATCTCTTCACCCGTAACCTGGAGGATCTTTTCACGCACGATTTCGGAGACCATCACGCGCACTGGCTGGTCAGTTAGCTCGTCCTCCGAAAAGATCGGTTCACCTGCTGGCAGGTTCCGCACCATCGTGTCGAGCAACACGTCGGTCATGTCGTCCTTAAGTGCAGAAATCGGAACAATCTCCCGCCACTCATGCTCACTTGAATACCACTGCATCAATGGCAACAGTGCTGATTTATCATCGAGCTTGTCAGTCTTGTTGAGGATTAGGATTGAAGGTTTTGCGGCATGCTTCAGTAAGTCGAGGACAAATCGATCGCCATTTCCGGTTGAGGCTGATGCGTCGCGCAGCAAACAAACTAGATCGACACCGAGCAGCGCGTCCTGGACGGCAGCCATCATCCGCCGGTTGAGTTGATAACCGGGCTGATGAACACCGGGCGTATCCACGAGAACTACCTGACCGTCAGTCCTGGTGATTACGCCCTGAATTTTGAAACGAGTAGTTTGAGGTTTATCAGAAACGGCTGCGATCTTTTGACCGACTAGTCGATTCAATAGCGTCGACTTCCCAGCGTTCGGTCGCCCTACGAGAGCAACGTAGCCACTTCGATAAGCCTCTTTTAGTTGTGCGTCCGTCAACTTTTCGCTTTTTCGGCAAATAACTGGACAAGGTAAAGCAAAGTTTCGGTGGATTTCTCCAGACCGCGCAGGGAGTTGAATTCCAATTTGCCGTGGAAGTTATGACCGCCTGTAAACAGATTAGGAGTTGGCAATCCCTCAAAAGTTAGATTTGAGCCGTCTGTGCCACCACGAATCGGTTTGAGAAACGGCTTCAAGCCCGCGCGTCGTGACGCTTCCATCGCATTCTCGGTGAGTTCCGGGAAGTTTTTCAGCACTTCTTTCATGTTCTTGTAATTCTCTTTTACTTCGATACTGACCTTCACCTCAGGAAACTTCGCTTGAGTTTGGGCGACCATGTCGCGCAGCAACTTCTCCTTGGCATCGAGACCACTGGTATCGAAATCGCGAAGCAGGATCTTCACTGTTGAAGCTTCGACGTCTGCTGTTCCCGTGTACGGGTGAACAAAGCCAACGCGTCCTTCGGTTGTTTCCGGCAACATGTCGTGGGGAAAACGTCCGAGGTAATCCGCGAGCGCGTACATCGCATTGACCATGATCCCCTTCGCTGTGCCCGGATGTGTGCTCTTGCCCTGGAACGTAACCGTCGCCGTTCTGGCGCTCCATGTTTCGTCGCTGATCTCACCGAGTTCCTCGCCATCAACTGTGTAAGCGAACTTGGCGCCGAATCCCTTCACATCAAACTTTTCGATGCCCGTACCGACTTCTTCGTCAGGAGTAAACGCAATTGCGAGCGTTCCGTGTTTGATCTGAGGGTTCTGTTTTAGCGTGTCGATCATTGTCATGATTTCAGCCACACCCGCCTTGTCATCGGATCCCAGCAACGTGGTTCCGTCGGCAGTTATGATGTCGTCGCCCACCAAGTCTTTAAGTCCAGGATTTTTAGCCACCGAAATTACTTGTGTCCGGTCCTTCGGCAGGACGATGTCGCCGCCCTGGTAGTTCTTATGAATGATCGGGTTGACGTTCTCACCTGACACTGCCGGCGACGTGTCCATGTGACTGATAAAGCCTATGACGGGAACTTTTGAATTATCGGCGAGGTTGCCGGGAACAGTTGCATAGACGATTCCAAATTCGCTGACGCGAACGTTTTGCGCGCCGAGAGCAGTTAATTCCTTGGCCAGGAGATTCGCCAGATTGAGCTGCTTGCGTGTGCTGGGCGTAGTAGGTTGATCTTCTGCCGACTGTGTATCGATTTTCACGTAGCGCAGGAAGCGATCGAGAACGGGCTCCGTTGGTGGTTTAGGTTGAGTCTGTGCCTGCGTCGCAGTAGTGATAACGACTGTCAGAAGAAGAACGAGGATTGACTTCATTCCAGATACCTTTCAGAAACATTAAGATGACGGGAGAGGGTTATGATCAACTATGTCGATGCTGAAAAGCAAAACCGCGCAGCCCAAAGATCAGAATTAGCCGCAGATTTACGCAGATAAACACAGATTTAGAAAACCAGCAGTTAAAAGACTTGAGCTGTTCGCTTTTCTGTTTTTGCTCTGATCTGTGTGTATCTGCGCAAATCTGCGGCCTAATTTTTCTTCAGGCTGGTTCGCCACTGATCAGTTTGTCGATTGAGGTTGTCGAGAGCTGCCTGCAATTCGTCGCGCTTGGCATTCAGTTCGTTCTCATCGGCGTCGGCGTTGACGTAAATCGGGGGCGCGACATAAACGCGTGCGCGCGTGAATGGCTTCGGAATCTGAAACTTGTCCCAGCTCGGTATAGTCCAAAAACGTTCCAGCGCCATCGTCACCGGCACAATTGGATGACCGGATTTCTTCGCAAGCAGCACCGCACCCATTTTTGCGAAGTAGCGCGGACCCTTTGGACCATCGATCGTAAATGCAGTGGTACATCCGGCGCGCATCAGTCGCACCATCTCTACGACAGCACCGACAGCGCCACGGGTACTCGAACCACGAATTGCACCGTAACCGAAGCGTTGAATGAACCTCGCAATGTATTCGCCATCGAAACTGCGCGAGGTCATCACCACGATCTTGCGGTTACGCCACCAGTAAGTCGTCAGGAAAATCCGATCGTGCCAGAAACAATAAATCGGCAGACCACCGTTCGACTCGGCTTCGTCATGATTCTCCCAGCCAACCACTTCGAATCGCGCGGTTAGCCCGATGAGTTTTATGAGGAGATAGAACAACAGATCCGCGGCGCGAATCTTCAGTCGATCGGTGAATGAATAATCTGATAAGTCCGCAAACTCATACACGCGTCGCAGCATTTCATCGCTGGACCGCGAGCTACTGAATTTCCGGTCGACGGCTTCCATATTGTTCATTAACGAGTATAGCTGAGAAGCGTCGCCGAGAAAGAATTGGCCGCAGATGAACGCAGATGAACGCAGATAAGAACAAGAACAGAGCAAAGAGCCAAGAGCTAAGAGCCAAGAGCTAAGAGCTAAGAGCTAAGAGCCAAGAGCTAAGAGCTAAGAGCCAAGGGCCAAGGGCCAAGGGCCAAGAGCCAAGAGCCAAGAGCCAAGAGCTAAGAGCCAAGAGCTAAGAGCCAAGAGCCAAGAGCCAAGAGCCAACAACTGAGAGCTGAGTACTTCTGCTATTCCGGAGTATCTGCGTTTATCTGCGCATATCTGCGGCTAATTGCTCGGCGGCTAATAGATACCAGGCTCACCGTGCGGGCGCGTTTTCCAGCGCTTATGAATCCATAACCACTGATCCGGATATCGCCTGATCTGATCCTCAAAATGTTGCGTCAGACGCGTGGTTAATTCTCGGACGTCTGCTTCCTCATCACCAGACCGCTCGAACTCGACCGGCTCGTTCACTTGCAACAAAAACTTTTGACGCGTTTTGTCCCACGGCGCGAAGACCGGAATGATTGGAACGTCACTGCGTAATGCGAGTTTCGCCGTCATGAAATTAGTCGATGCGGGAACACCGAAGAAGTTGACAAAGATCGCCTCGTCTTCGAGCGCATTCAGATCAATCAACAGACCCAGAAATTCACCCGAGCGCAGAGTCTTCACCATCGATCGAGCTGCGGAGAACTTATCGAGAGTTTTGTTTCCGGTTCGTGTTCTATAACGGTCGACAATTTCCTCGATCTTTGGATTATCAATCGGCCGGACAAGGAAACTGACTGGGTGACCGAGTAGTGATAACCCATAACTCGTCAACTCCCAGGCTCCCAGGTGTGCCGTGAAGAGTATTGCGCCACGACCGCTTGCCTTTACTTGATCGAGATGCTCGATACCTGATGGCTCTAGCGCAGACAAGATGGATTCCGGCGGGTCTGCGAAATGACTAAACACTCCCAATGCTCGGCCCAGACTTTCGAAGCAGCCTTTCAGCAGTTGACGTCTTTCTTCCGCAGTCTTTTGCGGGAATGCAAGCTTGAGGTTTATTTCGCCCGTTCTTCGGAGTTCGCTCGCAACCAGGTAAGCGATAAGACCGAAAAATCGGCCCAAACGTATCGATTGTCTGAAGGGCAAAGCTCCTACAACAGAGAGAATAATCCTTGCTGCCGCGTACTCGAGGGAAGTTTGAAGCTTGCCGTGCTTAGCCATTTAGTAAGGATGGGCGCGTAGTGTAGCAGGTGCGGCAGGTTCTCCGTAGTAATGCGGACCAGAGAACACTGCCTTCCGGCGCGCTTTCTGATATATTTCGAACGCCGCCGAACCACATTTCGTACAGTGCTCGTGGATGCGTCTCTCGTGCGGCTGAATCTCCTCGAAACAAACTATCTGGATTGGAGTTTGATGGAAAAACGCCGGATCC
>DATJKB010000039.1:0-3350 GCA_035491875.1 Pyrinomonadaceae bacterium
AATACGAAAGCGACCTCACTTCCAACCGCTGGAGGCAACGCTCTTCATTACGTTTCGTCTCGCTGGCTCAATTCCCAAATCAGAGGTTCGCTATTACAAAGAAAGACGTAATTGGCTCAAGGATCAACTCAAACGCGTAGAGCGGATAGTGAATGAAGGCGAAGAGCAGACAAGCTGGCTGGCCCGGATTCAAAAATTAGATCGCGAATGGTTCATAAAAATGTGAGGATCAGTTGCATCGGCATGCTGTAGGCCCCACCTGGATGCTCGACGAAAGCGTCGCAGATAAGGTGGCAGAGAATCTTCATCGACTTGACGGTAAGGAGATAAGGTTAGACTCGTTTTCCATCATGTCAAACCATGTGCATACTGTCTTTCGGCCGCTCGTTGCCGCGGAGATTATCAAGCAGATCCTGCGTACATCAGACGATTTGGTGGGACAGATACCAGCATTATCAAAAATAATGCATTTTCTCAAAGGGCGCAGCGCGCGCGAGTGTAATCTCATCCTCGGTCGAACAGGTTCGTTGTGGGAACACGAGAGTTTCGACCGCGTGATTCGAGAGGGCAAGTTTCATCGGACGATTCGTTATGTTTTGAACAATCCGGTAAAGATCGGAGTCGTGAGTCATTGGCAAGACTATAGATGGAACTATTGCCGCAAGGAATTAGTTGAGTTGTTTGGACTGAAGCGCTGACTGGTTGCCGTCGTTTTAGCAGGATAGTTTCTGGTGGATGGTCGCTTTGGCAACACACCGACAAGCTGAAGCATATCGGACATTTGGTTGAGCGCTATCTGGCAGCTTGAGTGAGGGGAATCAGGACGACAAGCTGAAGCGTATATCGGACATTCGTTGAGCAGTTTCTGGGAGCTTGAGTTATTCGGTTGCTTGACGACAAGCTGAAGCGTATCGGACATTCGTTGAGCAGTTTCTGGGAGCTTGAGTTATTCGGTTGCTCACCGACAAGCTGAAGCAAATCGGACATTTGGTTGCCGCAATTTCTGGGAGCAAGTCGTCTTCGTAACTCACCGACAAGCTGAAGCAGATCGGACATTCGCTTGCCGCTTTCCTGAGAGCTTGAATGATTGTTTAGTAAGGGCAATTCCGGCAACCACTGTCGCAGCAATAGCCCCTTCGTTGTAGATAACTCGCAGTAAAAACCAACGCGCCGTTCTCGACCACATAGTCTCTTTCCGGATCCAAAATGCCCTGAAGAAGCGCTACATCCACAGGCTGGAATGAAGCCGAATGAACGCTCTGCGCAAATAGCTCGGGATGAATTATCTCAGCTAGCAGTTCAGCGCCTTCGATCACTCGCGGTCCAGGGCGCGCGAAATATGAATTTGCATCCACCGCGAAAACGCGACCCTCACGGACCGCCGGCAATTCAAAGAACGCCTGCGCGTGATTCGACCGGGTCGGTGAATAGCGGCCAAACGAATTCCAAACCTCCTTCATGGTCTGTTGAAGATTGAAGCCACACGGCATTATCACAATCACTTCGGCCTGGTAGTCAGAGATTTGGTCCCACGAGATTCGGACTGACTCACCGCCCTCACGTCCGAGTTCATCTGTTCCCCCCGCAAGCTTTACCAGTTCCGGAACCCAATGGCCGCAGGCGTATACGGGATCCAACCATTCCATGCAGAAGACGCGGGGCGGCTTGCCGCAGTTGGCCGTCAAACTCTTGAGCCGATCGATGCGCGCGTTGCAGTCGTCAATGATGTCCTGTGCTGACGATTCACGACCGGTGGCTTTTGCGAGATCGCGAAGGTTGTCGAAGATCTCGGTGATCGTACGCGGCGTTAGCCAGAGGATCTCTGGCCGCTTCTCTAAAGTTTGTAGCACCTGAGAGACTTCGTTACCTGATGGCGCGCAAACCTGACAGAGATTCTGAGTGAGAATTAGATCCGGAGAGAGTTTGCGTAACAAAGCTTCGTCTATTTGATAAAGACTATCGCCGTTGTGCATCCGCTCAGCAACCGCGCGATCAATCTCAGCCTGCGTCATTGTTTCGACGGGCAAAACGTTTCGCACGACGACGGGTTTGTTCCTGGCTTGCGGCGGATAATCGCATTCGTGAGTAACGCCGACGAGCTGTTCATCCAAACCGAGCGCATACAGCATCTCTGTTGCAGAGGGAAGAAAGGAGACGATACGCATAGTGCTTCAGTTCCGAAATTCCTGTGACACCATTAAACCCCGAATACCACCGTCCATAATCCCGATACCCAGACGCCCAAAATCCTTGTGAAGAATGTTCGCGCGATGTCCCGGAGAATTCATCAAGCCTGTATGGGCCACTTGAACAGTTGGGGCTAAAGCCAGGTTCTCACCGGCCGTTGCAAAATGCACTCCAGCTTCGCGCATACGGTCGAAAGGATCGCGACCTTCAGGCGTATCGTGTGCGAAATAACCACGCGCGAACATGTCAGTCGAATGTCGTCGCGCAACTTCGGTTAACTCTGGATCAGCGACTAACGGTTGCAATCCCGCAGCGACTCGCTCTCGATTCACTAGTTGTAACATTCTCGCTTCCAGGTCCGGACGCGGACGCACCTGCGTGACCTTGAACGGCAATGTAACGCGTTCGTCAGATTCAGGACGGATAGTTAGGAAGTTGAATGTCTCGGCGATTGCTTCAGCAAAATCTGTCGAAACAGGATGCAGCATCTTCTCCAGATGTTCGGTGTAAACTGCCAGACGATTCACCACCTGGCTCTCGCGAGATCTCTCACGCAATGCTTCGTTCAGCGGCAGGGCTAAAAGCAACGCCGAAAGAATCGACGCGGTGATCAGACCGCTGGCAAGACCGGGTATGACACCAAGCACGCGGTTGATTCGCTTCTCATGAACGTTGTCAGAAAAAGATTTGAGAAAGGCACTACCAATCAGTTCAACACAAATGCCGACGATCAGACCGATGACAACAAAAGCTATTGGCCGGTTCCAAACCTCCGACCACCAATGCACATTGTTCTCAAGCCAGCGCGCCACCGCGGGATAAAAACGAAGGGCGGCAAGAAAACTCAGTATCCAGCTAAGCAGGTCGAGGGTCGACATTAAAAAGCCTCGCCGGTAGCCGTTGACAACGAGAACGACCACGACGATGACCAGCAGCACATCGATGATGTTTATGGGCATGAGCAGTTAAGATTGTAGATTGTAGATTGTAGATTGAAGATTGTTATCGTTGCTCCATACGTAAGAATATTAAGGTTTGTTCAACTTCATCAACAATCTACAATCTACAATCATCAATCATCAATCGCCTATGCCCGAGTTGCCAGACATCACGATCTATATCGAAGCGCTTGAGAAACGCATTCTCAATCACACACTCAAAGC
>DATJKB010000040.1:0-19394 GCA_035491875.1 Pyrinomonadaceae bacterium
TACCTTATGAACGCCTGGACCAGTTGACGGTCGATATCCTGTTTGGCGTCCGCTGATAGTTTCTCTGTGCAACCTCCGTGTTCTCTGTGCCTCTGTGGTGGAGTCTTTCGCGCGGCTATCCACCACAGAGACACAGAGAACACGGAGGTTGCACAGAGAAGAAAACATCACCATGAGCACCAGTTTAAGAAATGCCTCAGCCCTATTTCTCTTGCTCGCTGTTGTCTCGTCCGTAATTGTGCCACACAACGCAAACTCTCAGTCGTTACCACCTTACAAAAATCCCAATCTGCCAATTCAAGCGCGCGTTGACGACCTCGTCTCACGAATGACGCTCGAAGAAAAAGTCCTGCAGATGCAGAATAGCGCGCCTGCTATCGACCGATTGGACGTCCCTCAATACGACTGGTGGAATGAAGCGTTACATGGCGTCGCGCGATCGGGTTATGCCACCGTGTTTCCTCAAGCTATCGGGTTGGCCGCGACGTGGGATACAAAATTGATGTACCAGGTCGCCGACGTGATCTCAACCGAAGCGCGAGCGAAGCACCACGAGTTTGCGCGCAACAATCAACGTAACCGTTATCAGGGGCTCACGTTTTGGAGTCCGAACATCAACATCTTTCGCGATCCGCGCTGGGGTCGCGGACAAGAAACGTATGGCGAAGATCCGTATCTGACAGCGCGCCTCGGCGTTCAGTTCGTAAAAGGATTACAAGGAAACGATCCGCGCTACTTCAAAGTGATTGCGACTCCGAAACACTACGCGGTGCACAGTGGTCCAGAACCTGAGCGTCATAGTTTCGATGCAAAAGCTAATGAACGCGATCTGCGAGAAACCTATCTGCCGGCGTTCCGCGACCTGATCACCGAAGGCAAAGCCTATTCGATCATGTGCGCGTACAACCGACTTAACACAGCGCCGGCTTGTGACAGCAAGCAGCTCTTTGACATCTTGCGACATGAATGGGGCTTTGATGGCTACGTTGTCTCCGACTGCGGCGCGGTTTGGGACATGTACCACGGTCATCAGTTTGTTAAGACGGAATCCGAAGCTTCTGCGCTTGCAGTTAAAGCAGGAACCGACCTTACGTGCGGTGGTGAATATAAAAGTTTAATCCAGGCCGTGAAACAGGGATTGATTACGGAAGCTCAGATCGACACTTCCTTAAAGCGTTTGATGACCGCGCGGTTTCGACTCGGCATGTTCGATCCACCTGAGATGGTTCCTTACGCTCGCATTCCGTTTTCGGAGAACGATAGTTCAGAACACCACCAACTCGCATTGAGAACTGCGCGTGAATCCATAGTGCTGCTGAAGAACGAGGCTCGCGTTCTACCATTAAAAAAGGATTTGAAGAGCGTTGCTGTCATTGGGCCGAATGCTGACGCACCAGATGTGTTGTGGGGAAACTACTCGGGACGTCCGTCGCATTTGATCACTCCGCTAGCCGGAATCAAGAACGCAGTTTCACCGAATACGAAAGTGATTTACGCGCTTGGTTCCACCCTCGCAGGTGAACCGGTTGTGACTGTACCTGCCTCGGTGCTGACCGTGAACGGTACTAGCCCGGGAGTTAAGGCGGAGTATTTCAACAATCGGGAACTGCGTGGTCCAGCAGTGGCCGTGCGCACAGAACAGCAAATTGATTTCAATGGGGGCCGTTCCCATCCTGCGCCACAGTTAAGCGAGAACAATTTCTCAGTTCGCTGGACCGGAAAGCTAACAGCTGTTGAGTCCGGAAAATACACCTTGGGATTCACCGCTGACGATGGTGCGCGACTCTATTTGGATGAACAACTGCTTGTTGACGCTTGGAAGAGAAACCCAACGAGGACGGTGACGAAGGAAGTGGCCCTTGAAGCTGGGCGCAGTTACGACCTTCGGTTGGAGTATTTCCAAAACGATGGCGACGCGTTGGCAAAACTCGTCTGGTCGTATCCGCGTCTCGCAGAAACAATGATTGAAGAAGCGATCACTGCTGCGAAAGCCGCAGATGTAAGTGTTCTCGTGCTGGGAATCTCGGCGGGCCTCGAGGGTGAAGAGATGCCGGTAAAGGTCGAAGGGTTTCGTGGCGGAGATCGGACTGAAATCTCATTGCCGAAACCACAGGAAGCCTTGCTCAAAGCAGTAGTAGCAACCGGTAAACCGATCGTTGTTGTGTTGCTGAGTGGGAGCGCCGTGGCAGTGAACTGGGCTGACCAAAATGTACCTTCAATTCTGGCTGCGTGGTATCCCGGTGGCGAAGGAGGAACCGCCATCGCGGACGTGTTGTTCGGCAACTACAATCCCGCCGGACGATTGCCGGTTACGTTCTACAAGTCAGTGGACCAATTGCCGCCCTTTGCTGATTACAGCATGCAGGGTCGTACCTACCGCTACTTCAAAGGAGAACCGCTCTATCCATTTGGCTTCGGACTTAGCTACACCAAATTTGATTACGACAATTTGCGGTTCAGCGCGAAATCGATAAAGGCCGGACAACCGATCAGCGTGAGTATTGACGTTACGAACGTGGGTGGGATGCGTGGGGATGAAGTGGTCCAGTTGTATCTGACGGACGTGGCAGCTTCGGCGCCTGTGCCGATTCGTACCTTGGTGGGGTTCGATCGAATCTCACTTCGGCCACGAGAAAAACGAACTTTAACCTTCACAATTACGCCGCGTCAGATGTCCCTCATTAACGACAACGGCAAGCGCGTGATTGAGCCGGGAGAGTTCGCGATAAGCATCGGAGGCGGCCAGCCCGGTTTTAGGAGCCGCGATGCATCAGCACTGCGGAGTGCAAGGTTTCGAGTTTTGGGAAAGATCAATGAAGTGTACGAGCGCTAATACACGGATGCTGCAAGAACACTTAAAGATCTCACTGCTTCTCACTCTGCTATTTGGCTTTGTTCCGTCTGTCTGCCACGCCCAGGTGCTCGGCGATCCCGTAGACGTGAGTCAGGATTTTCAGAGAATGGAGAACGTCTACTTTATCGGTAGTCGTGTGACCTCATTCGACACGTCAACTGGTCAAGGCACTCTGCAATGGGATCGTTATTTGCGGAGTACGACGCTTTCCTTTAACAAGATCGACGTTGGTTTCGTGCGTGGCCGCGCCACCGAGTTTCCCGGTACCGAATACGATCAAGATCCAACATTGCCGTTTGCCATTAGTTTCGTAAGTCCGCGAACGGTTCGTCTGCGGCTTTCGACGAGGGCGGTTCCATTCAATGACGGTCAGTCGTTGATGTTCGCCGGAGCGGTGCCAAAAGATAATTCGTGGCGAGTAGAACAAAACGATCGCGAAATAGTTTACACCGGAGCGTATGGCCGTGTGCGGATCATCAAACAGCCCTGGCATATCGAGATCTATGATCAACGCGGACGCCTGCTGACGCGCACACAGAACATCGGCGACCCGGCGACATTCAAGACGCCGGTTCCTTTTTCTTTTGTGCGTCGCTCGAGTGATCTAACGCGTCGCATAGCTGCTACTTTTGAATTGCAGCATGATGAAAAGCTGTTCGGTTGCGGTGAATCCTTTACGCGCTTCGATAAGCGCGGACAGCTCGTTTTAGTTTCTACGCGCGACGGTATGGGTACACAGAACGAGTGGATGTATAAACCCATTCCTTTCTTCCTGAGCAGCAACGGCTATGGAATGTTTGTTCACACCAGTGCGCCGCTAACTTTCGACTTCGGCAAATTCTTTGACGCGCACAATGTGATCTACTCGGGCGATGAGAGCCTCGATCTTTTTGTGTTTCTCGGTGAGCCCAAAGACATTCTTTCAGAGTACACCGCGCTGACTGGCCGCAGTCCGGTGCCGCCGCTGTGGTCGTTTGGATTTTGGATGAGCCGAATCACTTACAACTCAGAGGAGCAGGTACGCCAGGTGGCCCAGCAGTTGAGAACGCATCAGCTTCCTGCGGATGTAATTCATCTCGATACCGGTTGGTTCGAAACAGACTGGCGCAGCGATTATCGTTTTTCAAATTCGCGTTTTCGCGATCCACAAAAGATGATCGCCGATCTGAAACAGCAGGGGTTTCACATTAGTTTGTGGCAATACACCTATTTCACGAGCAAGAACGAACTGTGGAAAGAGATGGTTGCGAAGGGATACCACGTCAGGAACGAGGGTGGGCAGCTTCCGTTCGAGGACGCAACACTCGACTTGAGTAATCCCGAAGCGGTCAAGTGGTACCAGGACAAACTAAGAGATCTGCTGAAGCTCGGCGTCGGCGCAATCAAAGTTGATTTTGGCGAGGGAGCGCCACTTAACGGTCAGTACAAGTCAGGGCTGAGCGGCTGGTACGAACACAATCTCTATCCGCTGCGCTACAACAAAGCAGTCGCAGAAGTGACGAAAGAAGTTACTGGCGAGGATGTGATCTGGGCTCGTAGCGCCTGGGCTGGTAGCCAACGATATCCTTTGCACTGGGGCGGCGACGCGGAGAACACAGACTCTGCAATGGCGGCCGAGTTGCGGGGTGGATTGTCGTTTGGGTTGTCAGGGTTCACGTACTGGAGTCACGATGTTGGAGGTTTCGTTCAGCGTGCGCCTCGCGATATTTATCGTCGGTGGATGGCCTGGGGAGTCCTGACCTCGCATACGCGAGCGCATGGCGCGCCTCCGCGGGAACCGTGGGAATACGATGCTGCTTTGACGGATGATTTTCGCAGGGCCTTAGATCTGCGATATTCCCTCATGCCTTACATCTACGCGCAGGCGAAAGACTCCTCGGCGCGTGGCTTTCCGATGACGCGGCCACTGTTCTTCGAGTATCCCAACGATCCAGGCTCATGGACCATCGACGATGAGTACATGTTCGGATCGGATTTGCTGGTCGCGCCGATGTTTGCGAATGGCGACCGGCGCAGGGTTTATGTGCCGCCGGGTGCATGGATCGACTATCAGAGCGGACGTGTCTATGAAGGCCCGCGATGGCACGACGCCGCTGCGGGCCAGATTCCGGTAGTGTTGTTGGTCAAGAACCACTCGGTCTTGCCGCACATTAAGGTGGCACAAAGTACGAGAGACATGAACTGGAACAATGTCGAGCTGCGCGTGTTTTCTACTGACAACTCACCGGCGACGGGACTCTTCACGAAACCCGGCGGCGATCTCCAGACCTTATCGCTGGTCACACGCGGACGCGGGTTCGCACTGCGGGAAGATCCTCAGAAGGGCAAAGTGAACTGGGATATAAAGGCACAGCCTCTTGCGCGATAAGTTGGACTTCAAAGCTAGTTGAGTCGGTTCAATTGTTGGACTAAATATTGAAGGGTTTCGTCCCGCAGGGACGAAATGTTTATAGAAAGCGCCCAAGTGGGTTTAGCGTCGCTCCTTTAGGAGCGAACTGTTTAGAGATTGAGCCCCTAACGGGGCTGAAATTCGTAACTCGCACGACAGCTATAAACATTGCGCGCCTACGGCGCGAACGCTTGATGAACATCATGAATCCGAAACGAAATATCGTTAGCGCCTTTTGCCTGCTTCTCTTTCTTACGTCGATCGGGTTAGCCAATTCACGACCTGGGAAGAAAGTTTCGTTCAATCACAACTGGCGCTTTCAGCTCGGAGATGTGGTCCATGGTGAGGAGGCGAGCTTGAACGATTCTCAGTGGCGTCAACTGGATCTGCCACACGATTGGAGCATCGAGGGAGAGTTTAGTCAGAAGCACCTTGCCGGCACAGGCGGCGGAGCATTGCCAGGTGGTACGGGCTGGTATCGCAAGACGTTTACTGTTCCCGCGTCGGCGAAGGGAGAACTGATCTTCATCGAATTTGATGGCGTCTACCGTAATTGTGAGGTTTGGATCAACGGTCACTATCTCGGCAAACGTCCCTACGGTTACAGCACCTTCGAATATGAACTCACGCCGTATTTGGTTTACAGTGCGAAGCCGAACTTGATAGCAGTCAAGGTTGATAATTCACAGCAGCCGAATTCGCGTTGGTATTCAGGATCAGGCATTTATCGAAACGTTTGGTTAACAACACTCAATCCGGTGCACGTTGAACATTGGGGCACATACGTGACTACTCCGGAGGTTAACAATCAATCAGCCACCGTTGTTTTTGAGACGAAAGTTAGAAACAGTTCGAAGAATGCTGCTCCGGTGAATCTGACGACGATCGTTGAGGATGCGAGCGGCAGGGAAGTAGCCCGGGCAATTCAAAAAGGAGTGACCGCGAGAGACGCGCAAGCAAAGACTACTCAAAGACTAAAAGTAGTTTCGCCAATCCTTTGGTCGGACGAGCGTCCCTATCTTTACAAGATAGTCTCGCAGTTGGAGCAGGGAGGCAGAGTCGTCGATCGTTACGAAACGCCGCTCGGCATTCGCACGTTTCGTTTCGACGTCGACAAAGGATTCTTCCTGAACGGCAAGCCGGTGAAAATACGTGGCGTCTGCAATCACCACGATCTGGGTTCGTTGGGTGCAGCCGTCAACACGCGGGCCATCGAGCGGCAGTTGGAGTTGTTGAAAGCGATGGGCGTGAACGCTCTGCGCACTTCACACAATCCACCAGCGCCGGAACTTCTGGACCTGGCCGACAAGATGGGTTTCATCGTGATGGACGAAGCCTTTGACATTTGGAAGATCCAGAAGACGAAGTTTGATTACCACCTCGATTGGGACGAGTGGCACAAACGAGATCTGGAAGACATGGTCCTGCGCGATCGAAATCATCCCAGCGTCATCATCTGGAGCATCGGCAACGAAGTGATGGAGCAGTGGAACCAAAATCCTGAAGGAGGACGAATCAGTCGAGAGTTAGGGACGATCATACGCAATCTCGACCGGACTCGTCCTATCACCTCCGCGTGCAACGGCGTGAGTCGAGACAACAAGGTGCTCACCGAAGGTGACCTCGATCTCGTCGGCACAAACTATCACCACGCGCAGCTTCCTGAGTTTGCAAAGATGTTTCCGGGTCGCGTAATCATCGGCGCCGAAACGAATTCGTCTGTTCATACGCGCGGAAGCTACGCCATGCCGTCGGATGAGATTCGAGTTTGGCCCAGGAAACAGGAAGATATTCTTAAGCTTGGGCCAACTTACGAATGTTCTGCGTACGATAATTCGACTGTGCCTTGGGGTTCAGGGCACGAAGAGCACTGGAAGCTCGTGAAGAAACGCGACTGGTTCTCGGGTGTGTTCATCTGGACCGGCTGGGATTATCTCGGCGAGCCGACACCTTTCCCATGGCCCGCGGTTAGTTCGTACTTTGGCATCATCGACTTGGCTGGTTTCCCCAAAGATGCGTACTACTTTTATCAGAGTGAATGGACCAGCACGCCGGTGTTGCACATCTTCCCGCACTGGAACTGGAAACAAGGCGAGAAAGTTGATGTAGTCGCGTACTTCAACAACGCTGACGAAGTGGAATTGTTTCTGAACGGTCGGTCACAGGGCGTGAAACGAAAACAAGGCGATGACATGCATGTGTTCTGGCGGCTTGCGTATGAGCCTGGTGTGCTGAAGGCGGTCTCGCGAAAGAACGGCCACGTCGTGCTGACGAAAGAAGTGCGAACATCGGAATCACCCGCGAGAATCGTTTTGACTGCTGACCGGCAAGCAATCAAGGCTGATGGAGCGGATCTCTCGTTCGTGACGGTGAAGGTTGTCGACAAGAATGGCACGCTAGTACCGGAGGCTGACGACCTCATTAGGTTCGAGGTAGCCGGGCCTGGATCGATTGTTGGTGTTGATAACGGTAACCAGATTAGCCATGAGTCGTTCAAAGCGAATCAGCGCAAGGCATTTCACGGGATGGCGTTGGCGATAGTTCAGGCGAAACAAAAACCCGGCCGGATCCTCTTGAAAGCGAGTTCGGCTGGTTTGGCTCCCACATCAGTGGTCATCAACGCTCGTTAGTAACAAACAACGTCCAAGGAGAGGTGTTTGTGGAGATCCCTTTGACCCCTTTAGAGTTTGCACGCCGCACTCGCAAACTGTATTCGCAGCACGAGGCGGTAGTGGACGGTGACCTCCGACTGACCTATGCGGAATTCTTCGATAGATGTGATGCCTGGTCTTCAGCTCTGCAGACGCTCGGTGTGCGACAGGGTGATCGCGTCGCTTATATCGCACCAAACACTCATGCCCAGCTAGAGTCGTTTTACGCGGTTCCGCAGATCGGCGCCATTCTGGTTCCCATCAATTACAGGCTGACCGCGGATGACTTCGCTTATCTCATTAATCACAGCGGTGCGCGGGTTGTGTGCGCGCATTCTGACTACCTTGATGCTGTTGACGGCGTTCGCTCACAGTTACCGAACGTTGTGGCATTCGTCGCACTCGAAGGAGCCAAGCAGGGCTGGTTGGACTACGAGACGCATGTGGCGGAAGCGTCGAAAGAGTTTGCGCGCCCAACCATTAACGAAACAGACATCCTAACCATCAACTATACGAGCGGCACTACTTCAAAGCCCAAAGGCGTGATGATTACCCATCGCAATGCTTACATTAACGTTGTAGGCACTCTCATTCATCACGCGATGACGATGTCAGATCGTTATCTCTGGACTCTGCCGATGTTTCATGCCAATGGCTGGACGTTCGTGTGGACTGTTACGGCAGTGGGCGCGACCCATGTCTGTCTGAGAAAAGTTGAGCCGATTTCTGTTTTCGAGAAAATCAAACAGGAGTCTGTGAGTCTGCTTTGCGCCGCCCCAACCGTTTTGATCAGTATCGCTAATGGTCCGGAGGAACTCAGACGCCAGGCGCGCCCTGGCGTACGCATCCTAACGGCCGGCGCGCCGCCGGCAGCGGCAACCATCGAACGTGTCGAGGGCGAACTAGGGTGGGTGATTACTCAAGCTTACGGGCTAACCGAGACATCGCCTTTTATTACGATCTGCGAATTGAGACCTGAACATGAAGGGCTTTCGTGCGCTGAACGGTCTGTGGTCAAAGCTTGCCAGGGCGTGGAGCTGTTGACGTCAGGTGAGCTGTTGGTCGTTGATGAAGAGGAACGCGAAGTTCCACACGACGGCAAGACACTCGGTGAAATCGTCGTTCGCGGGAACGCTGTTATGGAAGGCTACTATCAGGATCCGGAAGCAACAGCCGAAGCGATGCGAGGCGGCTGGTTCCACACTGGCGATGCGGCAGTGGTTCATGCCGATGGCTACATTGAAATTCGGGATCGCTTAAAAGATGTGATTATCAGTGGTGGCGAAAATATCTCTTCAGTGGAAGTTGAAGGTGTATTGTTGCGGCACCCAGCTGTTCGAGAGGCCGCAATTGTAGGACTGCCTCACGAGCGCTGGGGTGAGGCACCGCACGCGTTTGTTATTTTGCAAGCAGGGGCTACGGCGACGGAGGAAGAGCTGCGAGAGTTCGCGCGTAATCATCTCGCGCATTTCAAGGCTCCTCACAGCATTACATTTTTATCGGAACTGCCGAAAACGGCCACAGGTAAGATCCAAAAATATGCCCTCCGCGGGCGACCGGCAATCTCGAAGCAATGAACGATGAAGAAGTTATTCTTCATTTTTGCTTCATTCAGCTTCACGGTTGGACCACCCAGGCTATTGCGGTTGTTAAATCGCTTTCTGTATATTGCGTTTCCTTGGCGTGCCTTTGGTTCTACACAACGCCTCGACTAACCTTTGTGAGGTGACTTCATGATTACTGCCGTAAAGGTACTGCGTTCTGGTCTCGTTCTGATTTGCTGCGCTGCCATGGCGATGGCGCAAAATCAAAACAGCTCTAATGCCGCGACCCTCTCTGGGAGTCCGCTTGGGCTGGTTGCAGGCGGTGTAGTGCTGCTGGCACTAGGTTTGGTGTTTGGAGTTGCAGTAGCAAGCAAACGAAAAAAGACTAAATAAGATCTCGCGTGCGCCGATATCGAGGTTGCCGCGGCCACGTCAACTCAAGTGACGCCGGAAGTGAACGGGCCCCTTGAGTTCCAGTCCAATCACTTTCTCCATTCAACCGGAAACATTTCGCCGGCTTTCTCAGGTGAGATCAGCACTCCTGCCAGCGATGCTGCGTACGACATAACTGGATCGAGCTTGGCGGCGAGCTCTGACGGTTTTGGCAACATCAGCTGATCAGGTTTTACACCAACACGCTCCAGACTCTTGCCATCGCTCATGATGATGTCAGCGTCGGTAATGCTCGCCCCGTAGAAGGCGACGACATCAATTCCGACTTTGTAATCATATGACTTTGCTCTCATTACCGCTCCGGCTGAAACATCGCCAATTACTACACCTCGCTTCTCCAGCTGGACCGCTCGCGCAAAAAGCTCCGCGGCTGAACCCGATTTGCTGTCGATAAGCACAATCAGTTTCCCGGTGAACGCATCCGCACCACGTGTCTTCGCTAGAAGCGGCTTGGTTTCTTTGCGTCGCTGGATGTCGCCTAGTTTGATATCCCGATCAAAGACATTAGAAATCATGCGGAGCAGAGTCGTTTCATATCCACCGCCGTTGCCGCGCAGATCCAGAACCAAAGCTTTTCGCTTTTTAACCTTCGACATCATGTCGTCCACTTTCGCCTCATCGAGATCGAATGCGGGCATCTTCCAGATCAAAAGTTGTTCTCCGAGCTCGTAGTATTGGTGTCGGTGTAGGCGATCCTCGTTTTCTTGTTTTCTGATGAGATCGACTAGATCTGTGCCCGAGCCACTTCCTGAAATGTTTAATACTTGCTTACCCGACGTTACCTTCGCCATTACATCAAGCTGCTGTTCTGGCCCGTTTGGTTTGATCACGACGAGACGCACTCCGGGTTTCGGCCGTAGCCCTTGATAAGTGTAGAGAATCTTCCACAGGTTCTCGCGGGTGGGGCCAAAGCCATCGATGGAATAAACCTCATCGCCCTCTTTTAGACCCTTCGTTGCCGCGTCGCTGCCAGGTTTGACGGCTACGATGTAACACTTCTCCCCAATAGTCTGCATTTGCCAGCCGTACTCAACGGTGAAAGGCCTCATGGGTGGGATGAAGTAGGTATGTGAATCGTTAAGATCAAGGAGGGCCTGCGCGATGATGCCCAGAATCTGTCCTTGAGAGGTGGCGGTGTTTATTTTTTCTTCCGCTTGTTTGAAACGCGCATCCAGGTCCATGCTGTGGAAGTTTGGATCGTAGTAGTTCTTTTTCAGGTCGTTCTTAATGACGTTGAGCATCGTACGCCCACGGTCGCGGTCAAAAGCGGAGGGTGCGTTTTGAGTAACGACAGAAGCGGCCGAACAAATCACTGTCAAAATAAGCGAAAGGATGCGGTGGCGATGACGCATAGTTTTGCTCCAATCTAAATGAGTCGGCGTCGCCCTCGTTTAATGGGCCAAATCGAGGCAACGATCCGACGGGGCCACAAGCGAATGGGAACAATAACGGAGGATGAGAAATGTTGGCTGACCGAGAGCCAACGTTTTCCTTTTTACTTCACGTTGGGTGACTTGTGCAAGGATAAAAATGGGTGGAGAGTGGTCCAGTTTTTCAGTAGCAAAACGGCCGTTACTACCAGGCGCAAAGCAATCCTGAATCAAGTGACAGAGTTCCTACTAAACCATAACTTCTTTGAAAGCCGTCAGAAACGCTTTCATTTGTGGGCCTGTACCAATAGTGACGCGAAGGAAGTTCGGCAGGGGAGGGAAGAGACGGCCGACTTCCACGCCGCGAGCGCGCAAAGCGGTAATGATTGGTCGTGCCTCGCGTCGAAGATCGATCATCATAAAGTTTGCCTGCGACGGGATATAGCTAAACCCGCGCGACTCTAACTCCGCATAGACGCTCTTCTTCACTTCACTATTTAGCTTGCGGCCCCGCGCGACGTGGTCCGTGTCTTTCAGACTCGCATTTGCTGCCAAAAGGGCCATGATGTTCACACTGTCGGCTGACTGGTGAGCTCTCATCGCGCCGATATTTTGTCGCTGAGTGATGGAGTAACCACAGCGCAGACCAGCCATGCCGTAGATCTTTGAAAACGTGCGTGCAACGATCAGGTTGGGATAATCCTTCACGAGTGGGATCACACTCTCATAGTCGTTGCTATCGACGTAGTGATGATAAGCCTCGTCGACCAACACGATCGTGGACGGCGCAATCTTCGCGATAAAGTTTGATACTTCATTTTTCGGTGTGATACTGGCGGTGGGATTGTTTGGGTTGCAGATATAAACGAGACCTACCGTAGAGCCGGCACTTTTCGTGGCCGCAAGCATCTTTTCCAAATCGTGGCGGTAGTCTTTGGTGAGGTCGATCTTAACAACTTCAGCATTCGCTACGCCGGCATGTCGAGCGATGGATTCGAAGGTTGGATTGGCCATCACGAGCTTCTTATCTCGTCCGGTAAATGCCGCCGCGCACAGTTTTAGAATCTCGCCGGAGCCATCGCCAAGAAGTATCTGCTCCGCCGGAACGTTGTGCAGGCGCGCCAATTCGTCGGCGAGCATGTCGGCATATTCATCCGGATATCGCCAGAGGAGGCTAAATCCGTCAGTCATTGCTTTCAAAGCCGCGGCCGATGGTCCATAAGGGTTCTCATTCGAGCTGAGCCGTACGACACTGTCGATTGTTGCTGATGGTTTCGCGGCGTAGGCGGAGTTGACGAGAGGGAGTGATTCTAGTGCAGCGTAGGCAGCCCCGACACCGATTAGTTGTGAAAAGCGGCGACGAGAAATCGATAAGTTAGTCATCATTTGTTTATCTCCCCCGGTCTCTCTACCAATAACTCTGTAGTCCGTCAAGCAAATGTCCGATATGCTTTAGATGCTGTTGCAAAATTCAACTTCTCATTCTCCCCCGGGCTTTAGCCTGGGGTCACAGCGCGACGTTGAATGTCGGCAACCGTTTTAACGGTTTCCGACGCGGCGCCGAAATTGTCAATATCTCTATGTAAACCGTTGAAACGGTTTTCAGCTTTCAGAAGAGCCACTGACCCCAGGCTAAAGTCCGGGGAGAATGAGAAGTTGATTTTGCAAGAGTCTCTAAAGCTTGTCCGTGTGACATAACTGCCGTTGGGGGTATTCACATTAGGCAGTTTTCGCTTACGTTGAATCAGCACAATCTCACCCCGACAAGCTGAAGAGGCTCTTGCAAAACTCATCACCGATGCCACGGCCTTGCGCTGTGGTCGGTCACGCTTGTAGCTAATCGTCCGCGGCTGAGTGATCTGGATGCCACGGGCTTGCCCCGTGGAGACTCACGTTTTTTTCGCCCGTAAGTCGTTGGCATCCAACAGCGTGAGACTCCACGGGGCAAGCCCGTGGCATCTCAAACGCATCGTCGTCTGCTGATCGTAGCTGCGAACGTGAATCACCACGGCGCAAGGCCGTGGCATCTAGAGTGAATTCTGCAAGAGCCTCTAAAGCATATCGGACATGTGCTTGACGAATTTTAGAATGTCAAAGCGTATCTAATCTTTCCGTGTCTTGATGTAATCGATTCCGGTCTGTGTTCGGATCGTCTTCGAGCCACGGGAATTGTTTGTTGATCCGGGAGAAGCGAATCGTCGGTGGCTCATCTGGCAGCAAAGGTTCGAGCGCTAGCGGCGCGCCATCGTATCGACAGAACTTTAGACGCTCATCGCAATATGAGAGCTGACATGTAGGACACCGTTTCATCGCTGCGTCTCTTTAATGCAATTCATCGGATCACTCGTCGATTCACGCGGCGTTTCCGAGTGTATCCGGCGCGCGAAAAGGATCCCCTACTAGTAACGCGCAAAAAAGTGGCAGCACGGACCGTTAGTTAGATTTTTGCCGGTCAAACCTTCGCTTACTCTCTTTTTAGCCCCTCCGGAAAGGCGTCGGCTATCGCATTCAATTCTATGTTGTGTTCGAGCAGTGCTTTCAGACCGGCAAGGACCCAGGTAAATCCGCCCTTCGAATCTAGCGCATCACTAACGACCTTATCGCCATCTCCTTGAAAATCTGAATTGGTGATGGTGACGTACGTCGAATCATTTTTGTAAGGAGTGAAGACCCACTCAACTCTTGTCATCGAGCCATAATTTCCCCACTCGAGTGTGATGCGCTTATTTGGTTCGATCTTCTTGACCTCCACCTCAATCGATACGTTATACATCTCCCACGTCCATGTAACGTGCTTACCCGGTTCCAAACGTCCAGTGCTTTTGGTGAACCAGAACTTTTTGGTTATGTCGGGATCGATAAATGCTTCGAACACTTTCGCCGGTGGTTGACGAATAAGCATTTCAGCTGTTGCGACAGGTGCTTTTGATAATTGGAGCTTTTCCATTTGATATCCTCGTGCGGTTCTTTCACTAAGAATCCCGGGGCGTGCTGTACCTAAGTATTCGGTCCGGAGGAAACAAGGAAGCATACCAGCAATTCGTGGCACAATTTCCTAAACTGGCGGGTCGATAACCAAACTACAATCTTTTCGTTGGAGTAGTGCCACAACCTCAATATGACAAAACGTCGTGTCGTCGAGGTAAACGATCGCATGCAGTCCGGTTACGTCTATGTTTGCGTAGAACCTGTCGGCCGGAATTTCCATCCCGATTTCACGCCCGAATTGAGCCCACGCGAGATGCTCGAGCTCGGGGTTTTCGGTGGCAAGTATATGACTGATTGTCAGCACGAATTTCCTCGAGCGTGGTTCAGAAAAGCGAAGCTCTCACCTGAACGACACGATCCGAAGTTGAATTACTTCCGTGTGAATGCATCGGTTCCTCTTTCAGTGTGGCGAAAGAACGGGTGGATTTACCACGAGGATCCGCGCGGTTGGTTTCAATGGTACTGTCGCTATTACATGGGGCGGCGTTGTCCGGATGATGAGCGGCAAATAAGACGTTGGCGGGCCATGCGGCGTCACATAGCGCAGATCAGAAAGAATTGTCCGCCAAAAGAAGTGGAGTGCCGTCCAAGACAGCGCCAGGCTCTCCTACATTGGGCATACGATTCACGAAGAATTTGATTGTATTCGCAATTCAGTTATGCCGCCGCAGAGACGCCGAGGGCTCGCGGAGAGTTGAATGATTCTCGGTTAGGTAAAGATTAGTACACCTAATCGATCTTTGATCTTCACAATTCTTCTAGTGCGCCGTTATGATGAGGTTCATCCTTGGATTTTCTCTAAACGCTATCAAAATTATTTGACCGCAGGAGACTCGAATGAAAAGGATCTGCGTGGCTCTAGGCTGTGCCTTTCTGTCGCTCGTAGTCGTTGCCTTTGTTCAGGCGCAAAATAGCACTCAGGCCCATTGGCCCCAGTGGCGTGGTCCATTCTTCAATGGTCTGGCGCGAGGCGACGCGCCCACTGACTGGAACGACACTAAGAACATTAAATGGAAAGCAAACATCCCGGGTCGTGGCTTCTCAACACCCGTAATCTGGGGCGATCGGATTTTCTTAACGACGGCTGTTCCCACGGGCAAGCCTGCTGCTCAACCAACCGTAACGGATCAAGCGGCGACAACTCGTCGTGGTCCCGGTGATGCTGGTCCTCAGGCAGAGCAGCGGTTTGATGTGTTATGTCTTGATCGAAAAACAGGAAAACTCCTATGGCAGAAGACAGCGAAGGTTGCCGTGCCTCATGAAGGCTATCATCGTGTTTACGGCAGCTTCGCTTCTAACTCACCCTCAACGGATGGTCGATACGTTTATGTTTCATTCGGCTCACGCGGAATCTTCTGCTACGACTTCAATGGAAAGTTGATCTGGGAAAAGGATCTCGGCGTCCAGATGAAGATGCGTCTCGCGTTTGGAGAGGGCAGTGCACCCTTGTTGATGGACGATCGACTTATCGCCGTCTTTGATCATGAAGGCGGCGGTTCATTCATCGTCGCCCTGGACAAACGCACTGGCAAAGAGTTGTGGCGAGTTGCGCGTGATGAAGGTAGCTCATGGAGTACACCGCTGGCGATTGAACATGGAGGGCGGACGCAAGTCGTGGTTGCCGCAACCAAAAAAGTTCGCAGCTATGATTCAAAAAACGGCAACCTGCTTTGGGAAGCGGCCGGGCTCGGCGCGAATGTGATCCCGATGCCGGTTTACTCGGATGGTTTGGTTTACGTGATGAGCGGTTATCGCGATCCACGACTGATGGCTGTCAAACTCGGTAAAGAAGGTGATCTCACCAATTCGGATGCTATCGTCTGGAATCAAACGCGTGGACTTGCTTACACAACGTCGCCCGTACTCCACGAGAACAAGCTGTATGTCGCGACCGACAATGGAATGCTTAGCGCGTTCAACGCTGTGACGGGTGAGCCCTTCTATGCACAGGTTCGCTTGCCTGGTTCTTATAACTTGAAAGCTTCACCCGTTGCCGCTAACGGCAAACTTTATCTGGCAACCGAGAATGAAGACGTTGTGGTTCTAAAACTTGGCGAGAAGTTTGAAGTGCTAGCGACGAATAAACTTACTGATCAAGTATTCATCGCAACACCTGTGATTGCCGACGGAGAGATATTTCTGCGTGGTCAGAACACGCTGTTTTGTATCAGTGAGAAGAAGTAAGCCGCAGATTTTCGCGGATATACACTAAGCGGTTTCGTTTTCTGATCTGTAGTATCTGTGAGGATCTGCGGCTTAGCTCCGCGGTGATACATGCAACCGCCCAACTGGCAACTTCCGGAACATTGGACCAGGATCACCACTATCGACATGCACACGGGCGGTGAGCCGCTGCGTATCATCGTTGATGGCCTACCAAGTCTCGAGGGACAAAACGTACTCCAAAAGCGTCGTTACTTTCGCGAACATTACGATCACCTTCGCAGAGGCTTGATGTGGGAACCGCGCGGCCATGCTGACATGTATGGCGCGGTGATCACTAGTTCTGCAGATGCCGATTTTGACGTCTTCTTTCTTCACAATGAAGGGTACAGCACGATGTGTGGTCACGCGATTATTGCGTTGACTAAGTTCGTGGTCGAAACGGGTCTGGTTAATAGAACTGATCCCACGTTTAATGTTCCTGCCGGCAAGATTCACGCAACGGCGATAGTGCAAGAAGGAAAGGTGACAGAAACATCGTTTACCAATGTTCCGTCGTTTGTTTACTTGCGCGACCAGCAGGTCGATGTGGCTGGCACCGGGACCATGAGATTTGATATCGCTTATGGCGGAGCCTTTTATGCGTTCGTCGAAGCAGACGATATTGGCCTCACGCTCACTCCCGCACACTTCGATAAGATCATCGATTATGGTCGTCGCATCAAGCACGCGGTGATGGACCAGTTTGCCATTCGTCATCCATTCGAAGAAGACCTGAGTTTTCTCTACGGAACGATATTCACTGGTCCGGCCGAACAGTCGAGCCATCACAGCCGTAATGTTTGCATCTTCGCAGACGGTGAACTCGATCGCTCTGCGACCGGGAGCGGCGTCAGCGCCCGTGCAGCGTTGCACCACGCGAGAGGTGAGCTTCGACTGAATGAAAAGATCACAATCGAGAGTATTCTCGGAAGTACGATGGGTGTGGAGATTGTTGAGCTGGCGGAGTTTGGTACGTTCGACGCAGTTATTCCTAGAGTGAGCGGCACTGCCTCAGTGACTGGACGACACGAATTCTACTTCGATCCGGAAGATCCTTTTCGTGAAGGATTCATCTTTCGGTAATCAGTACTATCGGCTATCCCGACGTGTCGGGATACTGAATACGCCTCACTTCACGTATTCCCAATGCCACGGTTCGTAAAAATATGGACGAAACCCGAAACGTTCGGCGTTGCGCACAAGCCATTGATAAACGGGAGTATTAACCTGGATAGCCCGATTTGAATCTCGAGTATCAACGGGATCGCCACCGACGTAGATGTCCAGAGCGCGTCCCGTAAAGTGCGGACTGTTCACTGCCAGGCCGGCGCTTCCCGCGTTAGGTGATTCACGACGCAACTTCTCCTGGTACTCGCGCGATCGATGCGCCGAGATTATCTTAAAGAATTGTTCTGTTGGCGCGAGCTGATCACCGTCGTGATCGAGCTTGAGAGTAGGATCAGCAATAGCCGCTGCGAGCATCCGCTTGTACGCTTCGTAGGTGTTGCGCTCAACCTGACGTAACTCAGCGTCTCGCTCAGGATCGTAAAATTCCGATGCTGGAGCAGTCACCAATTGATCCGCCGTGGCTGGTGAACGATCCTTCAACCGATTGCTCTGCCAGTAACCGACCATCGCCATGAATAAGTCTTCATCAAGAATTCCTTCCGGGCTCAAGCCGCGCTTTTCTTGCCAAGTTGACAGGGCTGCAGCGAAATCAGACGTTCCCGTGAAGCTCAAGCTCTGTACCGTTTGCTGAAGAAGAAGATCGTACAGATACCAGCCGCGTTGCTGTTTGCCACCAAACGTCCACGTCAATTGATTCCTGAAAGCCTCGTTTTTCGCCGCAGCTTCGGCGAATGCTGCGGACGTTGGAGAAGGCGGATTACTGACGCTTGGTTTATTCGGGTCTCTGATCAGTATGGTTGGCTTTACGGGCGACTCATTCTTTTGGCTCTGCGCCTGATCGCCATTCGTGCGTGCGAGAGAAACGGCACTCACAACACAACCAATCACCAAAGCCATAATCACAAAATAAACTCTGACAGTTTTCATTACAACGCACTCAGTTATTTATTGGAGTGAGGTGATTGTCGGGGGAAGTCTTAAGATGCTCATAGAGCGCTTATGGTTCGACGATCAACCCGATTTAGGATAACAAATTCGAGCTTACCGTCGTCGTTTTCGATGCGTTGATTTGGTTGCCCGGCGGCTCTTTGCTTTTTGTGATTTGCTCTTTGCCTTCGAAGGCTTTGCGACGTGATGATCAGTTTGAACTGGCGCACCTGCCTCGTCCAGCGAGGCACTGATTAAATCATCACTTGGACGTGTACCATTCACAAAAGCGAACACATGATAATTCGCAGCACTTTCGCGTATCACTTCGATTCGCCCTTCTCTTTTGAGCTGCGCCAACTCAGCCATCACAAACGATTGCTCCGCCGCACTCATGTAGCGATAGTCGATATCGAAGGCCAGGCCGGTGGAATGTGGCGGGGTCTCTATCAGCACGGCGTTACGGTTCACACGCCGCAGCGCGCGTTGATATTGCTCCGGTCGGACGAGTGAACTCACTGGCAGCGGTCGATTGAATTGCTGGTGATAGGCCGCGGCGACTTGTTCCATGATCTTTTTCGCCGGGGGCCTCAGCGAACGAAGCATGCCGACTTTCAGTGCCTGCCGATCTGAGGAGTCGTCGATGTTGTATGAGCGTCCACCATAGTTGGTTGCGAAAGTCCGGATAAATTCGTAGTCACGAAACAGTTTCTGTCGACTCTGAGGATGAGCGTAAAACTCATCGAGGACTGCCTTGTCTTTTTCCACGGCTTGTAGATCCTGCTGCCGCGCGCCGATCTGTTTTTGCAGCTCGGATCGTTTTTCGCGGTCTCGTTTGTTCAATGCACTCAGCTGCTTATTCAACTCCTTGATGTCGGCCTGAAT
>DATJKB010000041.1:0-5735 GCA_035491875.1 Pyrinomonadaceae bacterium
GATTCGGTCAGGAAATTGCGCTGTTGGCCAAGACCGATTTCGAACGTTCGGAAACGCTTGCAGGCAGATTCCAATTTCCGGAGTCGAGAATCATGGCCAGGCTCGCGGTCGTCCAGGGATTACTGGATGTGAAGCCGCAACAACAGAACAACATGGGTTTCCGCCTGGGAGAGAACTTCACGTTTACTGTTCGTCCGTGAACAGTGAGCGCCCCAAGCGTGAACTGCCGAATTTCAAAGACCACCGGTTTTACAAACGGTGGTCTTTTTCATTTTTGATTGATGATTTTTGATTGATGATTGCTTAGTTTGTGATGGCGATCGCCTCCAAATCTAAAATCAAAAATCGTCAATCAAAAATGTCTTAGCACTCAAATTGCTTATCACACTTTTCTGCTTCCAGTTATGCATGGTTTTAAGGCAAAGCACGTCCCCGCGCTCGATGGACTTCGTGGAGTTGCAATACTCCTCGTCGTCACGCATCACCAGTTAATCCCGTTTTCCTTCAGTGGAGGCTTTCTTGGAGTCGATTTGTTTTTCGTCTTGAGCGGTTTTTTGATTACCACTCTGCTACTGAAGGAATTCCATGCAACGAACAGCATCTCTTTAAAAGACTTCTACCTGCGACGAGCCCTGCGGCTGGGTCCAGCGTTGTTGGTCTATCTCATCGCCAGTTTGATCGTCACCTATGCGCTGCATCCGGAGGATCTTGCGCGTGAGTTTCGTCTTGTCGGATATGCATTGGCCTACGCAACTAATTGGCGCATGGCATTCGGGTGGGACTTGTCGCTAGACCCGACGGCAATCATCTGGTCGCTATCGATTGAAGAGCAATTCTACCTGGTCTGGCCATTGTTGTTGCTGATAAGCCTCGCACTCGGTCTCAAACGCAGGCACATTGCCATCGGATTAGGCCTGGTGATTACTTTGATCATGCTACACCGGTATCAACTTTGGTCGGCAGATGCTGAATTGAATCGACTCTACTACGGCACTGATACGCGGGCAGACGCGCCGCTGATGGGCTGTTTGTTGGCGTTGGTTCCAATGGCTGCCTGGTCCACTGCCAAACAGCAAGTCTTAAAGCTCGCTGCGATCGCCGCTGCCTGCGTTTTGATCTATCTGATAGCCACCGTTGAGTACACCGATGCGTTTCTTTACCAGTGGGGTTACACAGGCATTGCGGCTCTTGCTGGGATTGTGACTTGGACCGCCGGCACTCAGCAATCGAGGCTGGTCAATATTCTCGAGTGGAGACCACTGAGGTGGTTCGGAAAGATCTCTTACGCATTGTATCTGTGGCACTGGCTACTGCTGAAGAGTGCGACCTTTTACTACTGGGTGGGTCCAAAATGGGATCCATGGGCCAAGTGTGCAGCCGCCATTCTAGTTTCCGCAATCTCTTTTTATCTGATCGAATTACCTTTCAACAGACTTAAGTCAAGATTCAGATTTGACGGTAAGCCGCACCCAGCGGAGTCGATCGATACTCCACGCAACAGACAAAAGATACCTACCGCAGTAATTATTCAACCAACGGAGCAGAATGTATGAGCATAACAACTAACATCGAAGATCCCGAAAAACCGCAGACTCCTCCGCAAACGCCCTATGATCCGGCGGATCCAAATCAACCAGGGCCGCTGCCTCTTCCTCCTGATACGAATCCACAACCATCGGCTCCGGTGCGCGAGCCCGATCAGCCGACGCCAATAACCGATCCAACACCATCCGAGCCAACGCGTCTCTGAATTTGATAACGGACAAACAAAGTGGCTTTTCCCAATCTCGTTCTGGCCGTGTCGGCCCATTCATTCTTTCGCTTCTTCAGCCGTCTTGGAGTCGTGGGTCTGTTCTTGCTGAGCGCTCTCGACTCTTCGTTCCTCGTGCTGCCATTCGGAAATGATCTGATGCTCATTGCGCTGGTGAGTAGGAGTCGATCGGTATTGATGGCGATTGCCTTCGTGTTGGCCTCAGTAGCTGGATCTTTGCTCGGAGTTTTTGTGATTGATGGGCTGATGCGGAAAACAGGAGAGAAAGGCTTGAAGCGTTTTGTTGGTCACCGAAAATTGGAACAACTCAAATCGAAGTTGAAAACAAAAGGATGGGTAACCCTCTTCTTCGCGACACTACTGCCACCACCATTTCCGTTTACGCCAGTATTGATGAGTGCTTCCGCATTGCAGACGCCGCGAAGGACCTTATTTACTGCCGTGATGGCCGGACGTCTAATCCGTTTCAGTGTCGAAGCTGTTTTGGCGTTGTTCTTTGGCCGGCAAGTTATTGCGGTGATGAACTCTCCCGCTGTTGAGTATTTCGTGTATGGGTTGATTGTGATCGCAATCGTTCTCAGCGTCATCTCCGTGCTGAAATGGTTGAGAAAGCCTAACTGGGAGCGCAGACGTCTCGTCCGCAACTGAGCGCGAAAGCGCGAACTTGTCTGCGCGCTATCGCGCGTTTGCGGACGAGACGTCCGCGCTCCCAGTAGTTTCACTGTTCAGAGTTGCGACTTGCGTGTAAAATTCGCAGATTGAAATTCTCAGAAAGGGGCGGCAGCCATGCCCGAACAACGAGGTAAGCAAGCTACTCCTGAGGTCAAGGCAGAATGGACCCACGCCTACAAACTTTACCTGAAGGCGCCCGGCGATCGTTACGATAAGAAGAAGGACCGCACGACCCGAATTGATTTTGTGGCCCAGGAGATGAAACTCACACGTAAACAAGCCAAGCGAAGGATTCGAAACTACGAGGCATGGCAACGTAATATAAAAAAGGGCGTTGTCACTCCGTAGTGCTGATCCTCGTTACCGATCTTGCAACAGCTTCGTCCACCTCACCAACTCCTGTAATAGTTGCTGGATGAGTTTCCTGGATGTTTCGTCCGTGAGGTTGCCCTGTTCGTCAAACCTCTTTGTGGCCTGGCTGATCATTACCTCAGGTTGATTTACGGCGTGCATGTTCAGAAATACGAACATCTGCCTAAGGTGATATTGCGCCCGCGCCGTGCCCAGCATACCGACTGAAGCGCCCATCACAGCGACAGGTTTTCCAACCCATGCACTATCGCCGTAAGGGCGCGATGCCCAATCGATCGCGTTCTTCAAAACTCCAGGAACGGAGTAGTTGTACTCTGGAGTGACAAAGAGGATCGCGTCAGCATCGCGAATCTGTTGCTTTAGTTCAGTGACCTTCGCAGGCGGTTCCCCTTCCAGGTCTTGATTAAAACCGGGCAAGCCCTCGATATCTGCAACGTCGATTCGCGCACCCTCCGGCGCTAATTGTTGCGCTGCACTCAAGGCCCGCCGATTGAACGAGTCGCGCCGCAAACTTCCGGCAATTCCCAAAATTACTAATGGTTTACTCACACATCACCCCCAGACTATTTCTTTGTTCCCGATAATTCCTTGAACATATCTTCGACGTTTGGTGTTGCGAAATTCTGGAAAGCAAATCCTTTATATTTTTCGGGCAGCTTCAAACGCTCTTTCGCCTGGTCGAGCGTCAACTTGTCTGCGATTGATTGCTGAACGCGTGCACGCAGATCAGCTAGATAATCTCTGAACTCACGTATCTCTTCCGCGGAAGCAACCTCACCATGCCCGGGAACAAATCGCGCAGTCGGATAATCACTCAAAAGTCTATCCAGTGATGGAATCCAATCGTTGACCGTTGCGTCTACGAGATTGGGCAACGTTTTGCGCCAGCTCATGTCTCCGGTGAACACGACATTCGCATCAGGAATATAAGCAAGAACATCGCCGCCCGTGTGTCCCGGCAAAGTGAACAACAACACTTCCCTTTGACCAACATAGAGCCGGGTCACTCCGCTGTTGAAGGTAACTGTTGGGTTAGTAAGCTTGATGCCCATCATTGCGTCGAGTCGCCGTAGCTGCCGTTCGAGTTGAGTGCGCCGGTCAGCTTGATCGGCTGCGGTTTCGCTCAATTGTTTAGTCAGATCAGCTTTCCGTTTTTGCAGCTCTTCTGCGGCGGGAAGAAAACGGCGATTTTTTGTTGTCTGCCATTCGATCAAACGATCGTGGGCGATGATCGGAATGCCGCGCGCTGCCAACACCTGGTTGCCGCCAGTGTGATCCAGATGGTAGTGACTGTTGACCGCAAACTTAACCGGCTTTTTTGTTTCGGACTCGATGACCGCAAGCAGATCTTCAATAGCCTGAGGAGTGAAGAACGTGTCGAATACCAGGACACCGTTGTCTCCAACAACGAAGCCGGCATTGCCTGACGCCAGTCCTCCAGCTTTAGCGATAGCCGCGTAAACTCCGTCTGCCACTTTTACGAGCGTGAAATTGTCTTCAGGTTTGGCTGCGGCGGAGGTGTGAGTAGTTGTTTTGGGTGCGACCAATGCAAAGACAATCGCAGCAGCGAACACGAACAGTTTAGTTGATGTCATTGTGTGCCCTTCATGATGGAGTTTTAATGGTTCGTATTCAATGGTCAAGACTCGACATCGTACTGAAACCGTCTTATTGCCTGTGCTAACCATGGAGCTTGGCCCATCCGCTATCCCGGCGTATCGGGATACTGAATCGATTTTGGTCTCCACCACTCGCTCGGTCGAAGTTTCATTAGCTTCAACCCATATTCCAAAGCGAGCACGACCGCTTTGAGGATTGGGAAATCGTAGTTATATTGAAGCTTCCCCATCATTAAAACAAATGCATCTGGAGGTCAAAAGTGAAGCCCAACGCTTCGACGCGCCACCTTTGGCTGGCCGTCCTGTCAGTTCTTGCGCTGCTACTAACCGTTATGAGTTCATGCATGAACAAATCTGAATCGCCTTCCACCGGCAAAGCCACTGCGGCTGAGGCTGAGAACTTCATCGGGAACGCTGAGAAGCGGCTGCTCGAGCTCAATCTCAAATACTCATACGCTGACTGGGAGAAAAGCACGAATATCACCGACCAAACCGAAGAAAAGTCGGCGAACGCAAACAAAGAACTAATTGCGGCGACCACCGAATTAGCCGAGCAGGCCACTAAGTTTGAAGGCCTGCAACTTTCAGCTGACACCCAGCGAAAGATGAAGCTCTTGAAACTCTCGCTGACTCTGCCGGCGCCGAAGAATCCCGCTGAACGAGAAGAGTTAACGAAGATCGCTGCCTCAATGGAGGGCGACTACGGGAAAGGCAAATACTGTCCCGATGGCGACAAAGGGAAGTGTCTCGATATTACTGCTCTTGAGGAGATCATGGGCACAAGTCGCGATCCCGAAAAGCTGAAACAGACGTGGATCGGCTGGCACCAGATTGCTCCGCCTTACCGCAAGAACTACGAACGATTTGTGGAGTTGAGTAATAAAGGTGCGAAAGAAATGGGCTTCAAAGATACCGGCGCACTATGGCGTTCGAAATACGACATGGAGCCGGATGCGTTCGCGGCGGAGATGGAACGCCTATGGCAGCAAGTGAAGCCGCTCTACGATTCGTTATACACGTACACGCGACGCAAGCTCTCGGAGAAATACGGGAAAGACATTGTCGCGACAGACAAACCCATTCCCGCGCACCTGTTGGGAAATATGTGGGCCCAAACGTGGGGCAACGTTTATCCCTTGCTGGCGCCCGCCGGCGGTGATCGCGGATACGATCTCACGCAAATCCTGAAGGCACGCAACACTGACGTGAAGCAGATGGTGCGCTACGGCGAATCATTTTTCACATCTCTTGGTTTTGAATCGTTGCCGCCAACATTCTGGGAACGATCGATGTTGGCGAAA
>DATJKB010000042.1:0-3061 GCA_035491875.1 Pyrinomonadaceae bacterium
CTCGCTTAGTTCTGACATAGGGACATTGAAGATTGAAGATTGAAGATTGTAGATTGATGATTGGAGATTGAATCTACAATCTTCAATCTACAATCTTCAATCTTCAATCACGAAAATATCTCAATTACACGCTCAATAGTATTCGCCAGCACGTCAATCTCTTCTTTCGTGTTGTAGAACGCGAATGACGCACGCGCTGTTGCCGGCACTTTGAACCGCTGCATCACAGGCTGCGCGCAATGATGTCCAGCCCTGACGGCGATGCCTTCCTGATCGAGAATCGTGCCGATGTCGTGCGGGTGAATGCCGTCAATCACAAACGAAAGCACACTCGCCTTGTTGCGTGCAGTCCCGATGATTCGCACGCCCTCGATCGCGGAAATGCGCTCGGTTGCGTAACGAAGTAATTCCGCTTCGTGTTTAGCCGCCTGCTCACGCCCAATACTGTTTAAGTAATCAATGGCTGCGCCCAAACCAATTTGAGACGCAATCGCCGGAGTGCCCGCTTCCATCTTGTTCGGCAGCTCGGCGTAAGTCGTTTTCTCAAAGGTGACTGATTTGATCATGTCGCCGCCACCCTGGAACGGATTCATCTTCTCAAGCAGTTCCGCCTTGCCATAAACGATGCCGCTTCCTGTGGGCGCGTACATCTTATGGCCGGAGAACGTGTAGAAATCACAATCAAGATCCTGAACATCGACGGGCATATGCGGTGCGCTCTGTGCGCCGTCTATCAACACCGGCACGCCGTACTTGTGCGCCTGCGCGATCATCTGCTTTATCGGATTGATTGTGCCCAGCGCATTTGACACATGCGTGATGGCGACGAACTTTGTCCGCTCATTCAGCAGGCCATCGTATTCATCCAGCAGCAATTCGCCGGCGTCGTTCATCGGAATGACGCGCAGCAATGCTCCCTTCTCTTCACAGAGCATCTGCCAGGGAACAATGTTGGCGTGATGCTCCATCGCTGAGATGAGGATCTCGTCGTCGCGCTCGATGAACTTGCGACCATAGCCATGCATCACGAGATTGATGCCTTCAGTGGCGCCGCGCACAAAGATGCATTCGCGAGACTCTCGAGCGTTGATGAATCGCTTCACCTTTTCGCGCGCGCCTTCGTATGCAGTTGTTGCGCGTTGGCTCAGATAATGAACGCCGCGATGAATGTTTGAGTGTTCGTGTTCGAGGTAGATACTGCCGCGATCGATAACGACCTGTGGAACCTGCGACGACGCGCCATTATCGAGATAGATCAGTGGCTTGCCGTTAACCTTTTGATGCAGGACGGGAAAGTCGGCGCGAACGCGCTCAACATCCCACCTCCCGGTGTTGGCTTTACTTAGTGCGTCTACAGAAGAAACCATTGCTATTCGAAGGCCTTAGTTTTCAGGCAAGGCGACTCGAGCTGCTCTATCCCTCCAGTCGTGCGTGAATCTGATTGAGCACTGCTTCATCGAGTTGATTGCGAATCGAGTCAATCTTGATCTTGCCAATCACCTCTTCGGCAAACCCGTAGGTGAGAAGATTTCGCGCCAATGTGGGATTGATTCCGCGCGTGTGCAGATAGAACAACTCTTCAGGGTCCAACTGACCAACAGCAGCGCCATGCGCACACTTCACATCGTCAGCGAATATCTCGAGCTGCGGTTTTGTATCGACGCGCGCACGGTCCGAAAGCAGAAGGTTCTTGTTCGTCTGCATCGCGTCAGTCTTCTGCGCGCCGTGCCGGACAAAAACCTTTCCGTTGAACACTGCACGGCCGTTACCGTCTAGAATACCCTTATAGAGTTGATGACTGTTGCAGCGGGGCTGTTTATGGTCAATGACGGAATGCGTATCGGCGTGCTGGTCTGCGCCAACGATATAAAGACCATCGACCCAGCATTCAGCTCCTTCGTGATCGAGGACCACGGAGATATCGTGCCGCGATAGCTGGGCGCCCATTGTGATCGACGTTGTGTCGTAACTACTGCCGCGACCAAGCTCAGTGGCCGTTGTCGCGACGTGCAGTGCGTTGCTGTTCTCGCGCTGCACGCGATAGTGTTCGAGCCGGGCTCCATCCAGCAAAACCACTTCTACAACGGAGTTCGTGAAGTGTGCTTCATCATCGAGCGACACGTAGTTTTCGAAGATTGTGGCGGAGCTGTTCTCTTCGCTGACAATCAACACGCGCGGAAAGTTTGCCGAGTGCGGCTCGCGAGAGTCGGAAACAAAAGTGATCTGTAATGGCGTTTCGACTTTAAGATTTCGTGGAATCAATACGAACAAGCCCGACTGAAGAAAAGCTGTGTTGAGCGCCGTCAATCCGTTGTCGTGGTAGGTGGCATTTCGTGCAAGATATTCACGAACAATCTTTCCGTAACGCGCATCGGCAATCGCTTCGAAAAGGTCACAGGCGACGATTCCTTGTTCTCTCAGCGAGCACCGTTGTGCGTTGAAGAATCCATTCACCAAAACCGCATGCTTATCTGCCGTCTCGGCATACCCGTACCGAGCAACAATTTCCGCAGTAACTTCTGTAGGCAGAGCCGGCGTTATTCTTTCCTTTAAAAACGGAGCGAGGTTCGTGTACTTCCAGTCTTCGCTTTTGACTGTCGGAAAACCCAGTTGCTCGAACCGATCCATCGCGCTGCCGCGCACTAATTCAGCCCAAGCAGCTGTTGGCCTGGCGTGACGCACTGTGCGAAATGCAGCCTGGTAAGTGCTCTCAGATTTGACAAGTTCAGTAATCATTCTTTAATTCGCTGTCGCACCCGATCCGGTACCGTTGGTCTCCGGCGTTTTGATCCAGTCGTAACCTTTTTCTTCTAACTCCAGCGCTAGTTCCTTACCCCCTTCACGCGCTATACGGCCGTGGGCCAACACGTGAACGTAGTCGGGGACGATGTAGTTTAAGAGTCGCTGATAGTGAGTGACGACGATGATCGCGTTGTCAGGGGCTCGCAGTTGGTTGACGCCACCGGCAACGACACGCAATGCGTCGATGTCCAAACCGGAATCGGTTTCGTCGAGTATCGCAAGCTTCGGTTGCAACACCGCCATCTGGAGAATCTCGTTG
>DATJKB010000043.1:0-3122 GCA_035491875.1 Pyrinomonadaceae bacterium
GACGGAGCGCCTCCAAAGGATGTTCGTTCATACGTCGAAGAGACGTTTGTCAAACCCGGTATCGCAAACTTCGACGACATTGTCGGCGGCAGCCATTGCATGACTCCGGCGTATCTGCAAAACCAGGTTGACCAGTCGCGCGCAAATCTTGGTATCGAATGTATCGACGTTTATTACATTCACAACCCTGAATCCCAGTTGGGTTACGTAAGCGAAGCGGAGTTTTACCATCGACTGCGTGCAGCGTTTGAAACTTTGGAAACGAATCGCGAACGCAATGCGCTGCGGATGTACGGCGTAGCAACGTGGAATGGTTTCCGCGTTCCCGCCAATTCAACCGACTATCATTCTCTGAATCGGATGGTGGAGATCGCCAGAGATGTAGGCGGTGAGCAACACGGTTTCCGATTCATTCAGTTGCCTTACAACCTCGCAATGCCCGAAGCGTTGACGCTCGCGAACCACACGATCGAAAAAGATCACGTGTCAGTCTTGGAGGCTGCTGCATCGCTTGGTATAACTGCCGTGGCGAGTGCGTCGCTATTGCAAGGACGCGTTGCGCGCGGTTTACCCGATGGCGTGCGCACAAAGTTGGGCTCGCTGGCAACCGATGCGCAAACTGCAATTCAGTTTGTTCGCTCGACGCCGGGCGTCACAACGGCATTGATTGGGATGAGTAACGTCGATCACGTTGAAGAGAACCTCCAATTGGTGGGGATCGAGCCGGTGAATGAGGCGCAGTTTCAGGAACTGATGGGCTAATCATTAGTCATATATCATTTGACATCGACGAATTACTATTTCAGATAAATCAATAGGTGGTTTCGAAATTGACAAATGAAAATCCGCAAATGATAACTGACCAATGATTTCTGCTTCGACGCGATGAGTAATCAACGCTACACATCTTTCAAAGAGTTCTGGCCGTTTTATATGGCCGAACATAGCAAGCCCGGAACGCGCTGGTTGCATTTGATCGGCACCGTGCTCGGAACGCTGCTGATGATCTACTTCGTTGCGTCACGACGCTGGTGGCTGTTCCCTTTAGGACTCATCCCCGGCTACGGCGCGGCGTGGTTTGCGCATTTTGTGATCGAAAAAAACCGACCAGCAACGTTTCAATATCCGCTCTGGTCGTTCATGGGCGACTACAAAATGATCGCCCTCATGCTTACAGGACAGATAGATAAGAGATGAAAGGTAACATTCCCATTCCAGAGATCCCTCACGGTGAAGATCTCTGGTTGATCGTTCTCATCACCCAGGTCCGCGAACGTCGCACGCAACAGGGCCGACTCTTCTACGACGCAATCGCGCGTAACTCATCCGGTACTCTGGCGCTAAAGATCTGGGGCGAAGTTATCGAAAGCCAAAAACAGATGCGCCCAGGCTTGTGGGGAATTACCGGCAAGCTCGAGTCGTTCCAGGATCGCCCGCAATTTGTGGTTGCGGAGTATCGGCCGATCACCATCGAGACATATCGCGAACATCAAGGATCCGATCCCATCCTGCCCAAGGCCTACACCTTCGATATCGAGACGCTGACGTTGCCGGATTTTCGCGAACGCGTTGGTCCACAACTCGAGAGACTTATGCGTCTCGGCAATATGCGACTCGAACAACAACAGCGCTACCTTGACGACATAGCCGCGGAAGAAGAGCGTTGTTATTCACTGGGCTCGTTGAGCGCAACTTCAGGCCGCATACTTTCAATTGCCGTCCACGTGGGTGGAATTCCGGGTTTTGAATTCTCCGGATTCGAACAACCACAAGCCGAATATGTATTTGGCATCGACGTCGACGGCAATGAACAGTCAGAGAAACAGGCTCTCATCGATTTTCTGACGTTCATGAAATCGTTTGATCCTGAAATCGATGAACTCGTCGGTCATAACATCGTCAGTTTTGATCTGCCGTTTATCTTTCAGCGATGCTTGGTGCACTGCATCTCTACTCGACCCTTTGTGAATCTCGCGGATTACAACGTGCGGGGTGTGTTCGACACGATGCGGCAATGGTGGCTGGGCGATCGACGGAGCCGCGTGAGTCTCGACGACATCGCGTGGGCGCTCGGAATTGAATCGAGTAAGACCGCAGACGTCGAAGGAAGTAAGGTTTTTGATCTTTATCAGCAAGGCAGACTGGCTGAGATCCGCGAGTACAACCTCAACGACGTGCGCGTGACCCGAAAGATTTACGAGCGCATGGTGTCGTGTTTTGGGAGATGATCTGGCGATCGATAATTGGTCCTATACACACAGGTTAGGCCCGCACGCGGGACGGCATTTCATTCACGCAACAACGTCTGGTATAGTGCTTTTTGTCGGATCACTATAGGTCCGATAGGCCCCTTACGACCTATCGGTTAGAGGAAACCTAATAGAATGCTTTCAACCATCGCACTCTTTCTGATTGGCGCCGCAATTGGCGGTGCGATCTGTTGGCTTATTAATCGGGGAAAGAGCAAAACGGAATATGAGCGCGCGCGACGCGAAAGCGAAACTGAACGCGCAACAATTCTCGAACGTCTTTCAGGCAAAGAAGCGCAGATAGAAGAGTTAAAGGGAATGCTCGATCGCGAATGTGTGCAGGCAGACAAACTAAGGAGCGAAAATGCCGGCGCCATAGCCCAGTTGTCAGCTATCCAGGCTCGACTCGAAGAAGAGCGCAAAGCTAATCGCGAAAAACTCGCACTCATTGACGAAGCGCAACATAAACTCGCTGACACCTTCAAAGCACTCTCCGCCGATGCGTTGCAAAGCAATAATCAGCAGTTTCTCGCTTTAGCAAAATCGAATCTCGAGCGTTTCCAGGAAACGGCTAAAGGCGATCTGGAAAAGCGCACACAGGCCATCGATGAGCTCGTCAAGCCGCTGAAGGAGTCACTCGAAAAAGTCGACGGCAAGATCGGTGAACTGGAAAAGACACGCGCCGGCGCTTATGTCGAACTGCGCGAACAAGTCAAAGCGCTCGCAACCTCGCAGTGTCAGCTTCAAGCTGAAACTGGAAACCTCGTAAGGGCGTTGCGGGCCCCGCACGTGCGCGGACGCTGGGGTGAGATACAGTTGCGACGCGTCGTGGAACTCGCAGGCATGTTGCAGTACTGCGACTTCATAGAACAG
>DATJKB010000044.1:0-3713 GCA_035491875.1 Pyrinomonadaceae bacterium
ACGCGGAATTTTTTTGAGAACAACTATCTGAAACCAAATCGTCGATTCATCCTCGGCACGATTGCTTACCAAACCCCGGTCAAAAAATGGACCTTTGAATTCTGGGAAGGCGACCTGATCCCCGCCGAACAAATCCAACTGGCCGGCGAAATCATCAACAAGTCGTTCTTTACGCGCGTGGCATACAAGCCAAACTCTTTGCGGCAGGATGAAGCATCGAGTGCGCTAGCGGGCATCGAGCGGGTTCTACAGAGCGACATCGCCAGCCAACAGGAATATCAGGCGTTGAATATTGCTAAGGGAATTGGTCGCATTCACATCATTCCTAAGCTCGATGACCATGTTGAGATTGGTTCGAATGAAATCCTGGTGCTGGATGAGGTCCCCATTCAGTTGCCGCCGGTCGCGGGCATCATCACTTCGCAGCCTTCGACACCGCTTTCTCACATCAACCTATTGGCGAAAGGTTGGGGAGTACCCAACGCTTACATCAAGAACGCGAAAGAATTATTGAAGCAATACGACGGTTGGTGGGTATCGCTGGAAACTCGTCGCGACAACTATTCGATCAAGAAAGCAGATCTCGATCAGCTTCGCGAATATCAGCGCCGAACGAAGGAACGCGCGGATTTGATGAGGCCGCGTTCCTCCTTAACAGAAAAAAGATTGCTAAACCTTTCTGAGCAAAGGAAGGCGTCGATTGTCGCGTTTGGTGGTAAGTCGGCGAATCTTGGCGAAGTGATGAATGGGCGGCTGCCGGGTATCGTTGTGCCTAACGGCTTTACGATTCCGTTCTACTACTACGATGAGTTCATGCAGCACAACAAATTCGATCAGGATATCTATGGGCTGCTGAACGATCAGAAGTTTGTACACGATCCGGCGTATCGCAGAGAAAAGCTGAGCGCAATGAGAGAGCGCGTCAAATCTGGTGAGTTTGATCCAGACCTGCGCGACGAAATACTGAAGAAGGTGTCTGCCGAATACGCCGGCAAGGGATTGTTCGTTAGAAGTTCTTCCAATGCCGAGGATTTGCCAAACTTCAGCGGTGCGGGTTTGTACACCACCGTACCTAACGTTCGCGGCGATGCGGCGTTGATCGATGCAATCAGAACTGTCTGGGCTTCACTCTGGAACTTCGAGGCCTATGAAGCGAGGGAACGTTCAAACGTCGATCACTCCAAAGTCTACATGGCAGTATTGCTTCAGGAAGGAATCAATTCTGAAAGTTCCGGAGTAATGATTACTACCGATCCCTTCGACAAGGAGAACAGCGGCGCGATCTACATCAGTGCGAAGCGCGGTTTGGGAATTAAGGTTGTCGAAGGGCAGCGCATCGCGGAGCAGATTATCTTTAGACCCCGCACGAATGCGGTCCAGGTTCTAACTCGATCAGCGGAAGACAGTTTGTTGACGTTCGATGAGAAGGGCGGCATCAAGGAAGTGCCAATCACTGGCGAACGCGTTGTGCTGACTGACGATGTGATTCGGCGTTTGGTTAAAGCTGCGACTGGTATCAAGCGTGTGTTTGGGAGTCGCGATCAAGACATTGAGTGGGCGTACATGAAGGGAGAGATTTATATCGTCCAGTCACGGCCATTTATTCCGGGATAGTGTCCGCCCTTTTAATTGCACCGTACGGGGTATTGTTCAAGCTAATACTGGGAGCGCGGTCGTCCTCGTCCGCAATGAGCGAAGCGAACGTCCGCGCGATTACGTCGCGTTGCGGACGAGGACGTCCGCGCTCCCAGTATAGAGTGGCATCATTCATCTAGACCCGTTCGACATTGACAGATCCACGCGGTGTCGGGTATAAGCCTCTGCCACAATGTTTCGAAGCACACACCACGGCCATCATGCTTTCTGGCATCACCACTCCGGTGGCGGGCCGTGTCTCGTGTTTAGTGTGCTAATTAGGTAAGAGCACCAAACAACGACTTTCGACGACCCGCTACCAGCGAATTGGATAGCGGGTTTTTTGTTTTGGAGTGCGGCGACAGGTCGCCGCACTCAAAAAACATGCACCTCTCCAGAATCCCAGCCGGAATGCGTTATTACGTTGGCGATGAGGCACGGTTGCGCCGCAAGGTTGAAGACACGGCTATGTCGGTCTTTAATCGCTGGTCGTACGAAGAGATAACCACGCCGTCCGTCGACTATTACTCGCTGTTTGAGCAGGGGATGGGTGTAGCTGAAGCGCAGCGGAGCTTCCGTTTCACAGACCAGGATGGCCGCCTTCTGACCTTGCGCCCTGATGTCACGTCTTCAGTTGCTCGCGCAGCCGCAACTTTACTGAGCGAGCGCCCACGCCCACTCCGACTCTGTTATGCCGCGCCTGTCTTCAAACAACAATCCCAATCGGCAGCTGAGTGGCGACGTGAGAACACTCAACTAGGCTGCGAGCTAATCGGCGACGGTGATGCGTCCGCTGGTCTCGAGATGCTGCTGGTAGCTGCGGAGATCCTCGATCAACTCGGCTTAGCAAACAGTTACTGCATCACGATCAACCACGTCGAGATCTTCAACGGGCTTGGTGAACAATTCTTGCTCGACGACAGTGCTCGCGAAAACTTACGCGAGCTGATCGATAACCGGGCGATTCCCGAACTCAATCGCTATTCAAATGAGGTACTCAGGTGCAACACGTTTGCCGATCTCGTTCACCTCAAAGGAAAGCAAGAAGTAATTCAGGCCGCGCAGAATTTGGTTTCAAACTCTCGTTCACAAGCAGCGCTGCTCGCGCTCGCAGATCTCTGGCATGCGCTGGAGACAAAGGGTCTCTCACATTCGTTTGAAATTGATCTCGGCGACGTGTCGAGCCTCGATTACTACACGGGTTTGAGTTTCAAAGTATTCGTCGCTGGAGCAGGCGCGCGCGTCGGAGGCGGCGGCCGATACGATCGGTTGATATCGAACTTCGGCGCTGCAGAGCCGGCCATCGGTTTTGTTTTGAATCTCGATGGATTGACGGACGTTCTCGCAAACAGGAGTAAGAAGCCGCAGATTTCACGGATTCACGAAGATCTGAACAAGTAAAGGACCTATCTGTGTCGATCCGCGTTCATCTGCGGCCGAAAAACGAAAAATGATCACGATTGCCATTGCCAAAGGTCGTATGCAGGACGAAGCACTCGCTTTACTCGCGCGTGCGGCCATCCGCTTTAATGACTACTCGTCGGCATCACGATGTTTGATTTCAGCGGATGAAACCGGCGACTACCGGGCCATCTTTGTAAAACCCGCCGACGTTCCGGTCTATGTCGAACACGGCATTGCCGACTGTGGCATCGTCGGCCGCGACGTGCTGTTGGAATCAGAGGCGGATGTTTTGTTGCCGCTCGATCTGGGAATCGCGCGCTGTCGATTAGTTGTTGCCGGTATTTCACCTGATGAAATCAAAAGCAAAGGAATGCTACGGGTAGCTACGAAATACCCGCTGTTAACGGCTAATTATTTTGGCGCGCGTGGTACCCCGGTCGAGATCATTCGTCTTTCTGGCTCGGTCGAAATAGCCCCATCGCTCGGCTTGTGCGATGTGATTGTCGATCTTGTGGAAACAGGAAGGACGTTGCAAGAGAACGGCCTTTCCGTGATTGACGTCATTACGGAATCAACTGGCCGGTTCGTCGTTAACCGCGCGAGCTATCAACTAAAAGCCGAGAGTATCGGGCGACTACTGAACGCGCTCGAACAAGCACTTAGTGGAGTTGCAG
>DATJKB010000045.1:0-8244 GCA_035491875.1 Pyrinomonadaceae bacterium
CATCTTGATGGTTGATGCTTTTACGGCTGAGAATGGCGCTACGCGTTTTGTGCCCGGAACGCATTTGCAGTTACGGGAGCCCGGTGAGGTTATGAATAACCCATGGGATGATCATCCCGAACAGGTTCTGGCCTGTGGTCCAGTAGGATCAATCGTTATTTTTGATGCATCGGTGTGGCATGGCTATAGTGCAAACAAGTCAAACACCCCTCGGCGTTCAATTGCAGCTCATTTTGTTCCTCGAGAAGCTCAAGCATCACCTGACGATCCATCTCAACAAACGCGTCCGGAAACTTTGCTACGAATTGGCGGTTTGGCAAAGTATGTTTTAAATGTCAGAACCGTCTAACAATAGCCATGCACGCACGCCACGTGCGAAGCGCGCACACGGCAGGCGCTTGGAGCGGACTCGCCGGTGGGTAGTCTTAATTCATAGTTGCGCGGGCGAGCCGCTCAGGTGCAGAGTTATCTCGCTTCCGTGTGTTACTAATCACGAGTTGCGTGTAGCAAGAGTAGGCGGGGGTAAACCACCCTTCCTAACTGCATTTTTCCGGCTTGAATCATTTCAGTGAAGCTTGAGTATTGATGTTTTGTACCTTGACCTCATCGACTACCACGAACTGGTACGACGTGCAAAATCATCAGTGACCAATCTTCGCCGAAATGACTCAAGCTGCGACGAATGCAGGTACGGAAGGGCGGTTTACCCCCGCTCACTTGCGCGAACGTCAACGTTTCAGATTTAGAGAGACTTCCACGCACCGCAATTGTTTCCGGCGAATGATCCTCTCGCTGATACAATGGCAGCGAGATAACAAGCGCTTGGAGCGGACTCGCCGTTGAGTGGCTTTATCGTTAGTTGCGTGGGTAAGCAGCGCAACGTTCAGTGCTTTCAGGTTTCAGGAAGTTCGCGACAAACTTTAGTGTTTGCCGACAACACAACTTTCAACGACTGCCAAAAACTCCTTCGTCTCTTTGACAAACAACTCCAACTGATCGTGATGTAGCCAGTGACCGGCTTTAGGCACATTGATTAAACGATAATTTTTTAGCGCCTTCGCGCGCCCATCCTTCTCCGGATCGCTGGACCAACTATCCATCCCTCGAAAAAGCAGAACTGGACACTCGATGCGCTCGAAAAGTGTTCGCGCCTGCGTGCTGTCGAAGCCGTAGGGCGGCCAGCCTCTGACAAACGGATCAAACTTCCAAACGTAAGAACCATCGGCGCGTTGCTTCAATCCGTGAATAGTGAGGTGATGCGCAACATCCTGCGACAAGTGTGGGTTTGCCTCTCGCATGCGCGCTACGGCAACGTCGATGTCTGTGTAGGCACGGGGGGCACGTCGCTCGATATCCCGCACCTGGTCGATCCAGCGACGCATGCGATCCGGGTAGGGATCTTTTTGAGAGTGGTGAGTCGGCGGTGGTCCCATGCCCTCAATTGCGACCACTTGTTTTACGCGATCTGGAAAGGTTCCGGTGTAGGTTAAGGAAATCACGCCGCCGAGCGAATGACCGATCAACGTCAAAGGTGCGTCACCTAGAATGTCGCAAAGTGCGGCGAGGTCGAGCACGTGCTCCGCGACAGAATAGATCGCACCAGGCGACCACTCGCTGTCGCCATGCCCGCGTAAATCGAGTGCGTAGACGTGATAATCATCGAACAATCTCGCCGCGACCCAATCCCAACTGCGCGCGTGGTCCAACCCACCATGAACGAGGACAACGAGGGGTTTACCATTGCTGCCATAGTCCCAGTAGTTTAGTTTGAGCCGGTGAGAGCTCAGTTGGTGTGCAGTGGGTTCGTGGAGCAGCGGCTTTTGCATGATGGTTGTTGACATCTAAGTGCTGGTGCAATTCCAAGCTCTCTGCGCGACCTCAGCGTTCTCTGCGTCTCTCGCGGTTATGTTGAGTGGTTGGGATGGATCGACTTAGCCTGACAGTCGGACGCCATGTAAGACGACGATCATGAACGGCGCAAGCTAACCGCAAGAGACGCAGAGAACGCTGAGGTTGCACAGAGGAAATCCGAACTGCATCACGACCTAACATCTAAGTGTCCTTTACTCTTGTACAGCGCCTTCCACTAACTCGATCCGAATCGAATCGGGTCCTTCGATAAACGCGTGTTTGAGCCTTCCGCCGTTTGTACTCTTTCGCGCTTCGAGAATCTTCACGCGCTCTGTCTGCAATCTCGCTAACGTAGCGCTTACGTCATCAACGCTGAACGCGATGTGATCTACGACGCGCCCTTTCGTCGAAGAGATCCTTGTCAGATTGTTCCCCCAATGATTCGCATACGCTTTTCGCGAGTACTGAATCGGATAGATGATGATATTCACGTTGTCCATCATGAGCGAAGCACTTGGTGCAATTGGGTGATCTCGATAGAACCGCGGCTCGCGTGTGCTGTTTCGCAGGGTAATGCCGAAATGCTTAGCGTACCAATCGCCCGCCGCAACCGGATCTTCGCTGAACAAGTGCAAGTGACCGAAGCGATGATGGTTGGCGGTGTTCAGTTCTACAAGGCCGTGGTCTGGAGTTTCGACGTACGCGTAAAAGAAACGACCGGTGCTCGTGCCGCCGAGAATATCGCTGATGTCTGTCAACGGGGTGAAGAACTTCGTACCCAACTCGAGTTGTTTTTGATACGCCGCTTTCATATCTTCCGCACCCCACCCGAAGTGCCAAATCGCGGAAGTGAGTTCCCAGGGTGGCGCCGTCTTCACCTTGTTGAAGAGAAGCCACGATTGCTGCGCCCACACCGCATCCTGATTGAGAAACTTACGCTCTTCGCAATCGAACTTGCTTGTGTAGAACTTGATTGCACCTGGCGGGTCAGTTGTATTGAGATGCAGGTGATGAAAATGTGCGGAGGGTTTCAAGTGCTGGTTCACTTGGCCGATCAAGTCTCTGCGCAACCTCAGTGTTCTCTGCGTCTCTTGCGGTTTCTGTCTCAACTTACATAACCGCGGAGACGCCGAGGACGCAGAGATTGCGCAGAGACTTGAAACTGAACCAGCGCCTACTTGCGACCGTGGTAGTGATGCACTCGATGTAAAGAAGGTCAGGATGAGAGTAATAATGCTGAGAAGCAGATACCTAGTCATCCGCGCGCACCCAACCGTAAACAGCATTGCTTCGTTGGCCACCACCATCCAGATATGCTGTCTTTATTCTGGTGAGTACATCGGCAGGCAGCGCTTTTCGTTTAGCTTTCACGTCGACGTTGTAAAGTTTGGCCGCATTCAGGCCGAAAATCTTTGCCTTGTCTTGTTTGGTGAGTTTTCGATAACCAAACTTCTCAACCATCTCATCCGGCATCTGAAAGCGCTTGAACGCATCGATCGACCACTGAGGCGAGCCCCACCACAAACAGTCTGTGCCCCACACCACGTGATCGACGCCGTAATACTTGATGTCCTTGCCTAGCCCGTGAGCAGCCATCACCGGATCGATCACCGAAAGCGTATTGAAGAAGCTGCCCAGCTCGCAGTAGACATTGTTCATTTTGGGATTGCGTTTCTTGATATCCATCAATACGTTGTGCCAGAGAAAATCGCCCGTGGTCGGATCGTACTGGTTGCTCTGTTTCCAGTTTGGCTCGCTCGATCCATGTTTGATGGCGGAGTGATAGACGACGAAGTTGAAGTCGGGATTTCTCAGCGCCGCCTTCTCTATGTCTTTTGGATTGGCCAGATGACCAAGCGTGCGCGATTGATATGAGTAACCTTTGTGAACGCTGATTAGCTTGATGCCTCGTTTGCGAGATTCTTCGATAAACCACTGCGCATTGTCGTCGTCGACTTGAAACCCGTTTCCCGTTTGCGCCGGATCAGTATGGCAGTACCACTTCCAGGAACTGATTCCGTAAACGTTGATCTCTCGCTCCATCTGCTCGATCAAACTCGCCTTATCCATTGTGTCTGTCGTCTTGTTCCAGTAATGATTGGGCGCGAGATTCCCGTGATTCAACGCGCGCTGCGAGCCGGCCATCTCGTTGATCTCTTTACGGGCCTTTGACATTAACCAACTCGGTAGGATCTTTCCCGACACTCCGGGAGTGCGCTCCATATCAACCAGCACTTTGTTATTCGCGTCGCGCAGCAACTCGCGGCCGGGCACACCGGAGATGACAACCATCATCGTCTCGCTATCCAGAAACATCTCTTTGACGAAGTTGCGGAAACCATAGGCTTCGGCATCGTTCTTCAGCGTGAACCCCATGTTCTTCACGAACTCGGCATTGCGGAAGCCGCCAATCGGCAGACCGTTAGTGAAGTGTGACTGCAAATCGATGATGAAGTATTCGCTCTTCGGAAACTTTTCTTCGGTTGCTGACTGTTCCCAGGTTTCGATCTCATCAACGTCCCAGACTTGGCTGGCAAACACCTTGTTCTGCGCCAGGAAACAGGTGGCGAGTCCCATCGTGCTGGCCATAAACGTGCGCCGATCGATGCCCAACTTCTTCGCACGCGTCTCAGACATTTCTCCAATCAAATATTCAACACGCTGCTGGGGCTCCGACTGAGGACGGGGAATGAACTCTTCGTTCGAAACCGCCTGGGTGGGCATGGGAGAGTCGACGCCCTTTCTAAAATCGCGAAGCGCTTTACGAATCCACATGAAGCTTGCTCCTGTTAGTGTCAGGTGTTCAGGCGGCTTTGCCCGAAAAATAGTTGTGACCTGAGAGATGTGCGGTTAGTGCTCCGTAGGAGCACCATGTTTATAGGCTCACGCATCAATTAACTCGCGCTCCATCGGAGCGCAATGAAGCCTTCAATTTTACATTCCGCTCCTACGGAGCGGGTCAAAGAGAGAATCGGGGCTATAAACATTTTGCTCCTACGGAGCAAGAACCTCGAGTTCACTTTTCGGCACAGCGTGTTCAAGCAATGACCCACTATTTCCGGTGATACTGAACCGACGTTGAGTTAGACGTAACGGACCCGTTGTTATTGCGGATTACGGGCAATAACGCTCGAGATGGATGCATGCGATCGTGGTGAATCGAATTGGTCGCAACCTGCGTGAGAGTGTCTGCGCGCAACGGGCTTCCGGTATTTGGGTTGGGATCGAAGCGCGGATTATTTGAACTGCTGACATGAATTGCGATGCGATGCCCCTTGTTGAAGATGATGCTGGTCGACCAGAGATCGATTTTGAACTTGTAGACCTGACCCTTCTTCATAAACACTTCGCGATCAAAACCTTCGCGGAAACGCGCTCGTACAACGGAGTCGAGCACAAGCCTCTCAGTACCGTCGGGATAGACGTCAACGAGCTTGGCCGTAAAATCGGTGTCACGCGCATCGCTTTCGGCCCAGAGTTCAACTGCGATCCGGCCGGTGATTTCAACTGGTGACTGCAAGACAGGTGTAGCAAACTTCAGCAGGTCACTGCGTTCGCCGATAGCTCGCTGGTCCATCGGACCTTTCTTCAGAAACAGATTACCGCCGCCGATTGTGGGAACCGGGTTTTTTGGATCGTATTTGTAACTGTCGGAACTCTCGCGTTCCTTCGGTAACTGCTCGCTGAGTGTGCCGCCCGAATTCAGATAGTAAGAAGTAGTCTTCGACGCGACGGGCCAGGTGGGTGAAGTGCGCCATTCGTTTCCCGGAGCTTGCGGGTCAATCACGTCGCCCATCACGTAATAGCGGACCGCCGGCTCGTTCATGATTCCGTTGTCAACGCCCCTGAGCCAGTATTCGAACCACCGCTTCGCTAACTCGAGCGACATCGAGCCGCCAAAGGCGCCTGCACCGGAGTTCGCCGGATACTTAACCTCTTCAAGTTGACCGTGACCCCATGGGCCCATGATCAACTTCTGCTTTCCGTTTCCGGGAGCAGCAGCCTTGGCTTGTAGTCCGACAAAGTTATCAATGTTTCCCTGGCTAAAAATGTCGTACCAACCACCGTAGTTGTAGATGGGTACGTGTACCTGCTGCCAGTGCTTCGACATGTCAGCGCGATCATAGAATTCACTCCGAACTCCGTGTTTGAAGATGTCTTGCAGAACGGATTCGGCTTTTTGTCGTCTGAGCCAATCCTCGTTCAATTCTTTGCGAAAAACTCCACCCATGAAGCTCGATTGATCGTAGACACTCGAACGAGCCACCATCACGAAGGCGGCAACTAGGTGTGGAGGATTACCCATCGCCGCTTCATTTGCAGCAATCCCCATCGCGGAGGCGCCGTACATGCCGACTTTGCTGTTGGACCACGACTGCTTTGCGAGCCACTCGATTGTGTCGTAACCGTCCGCTTGATCATCGACGAACGGTCGATATTTTCCTTCGCTTTTGAACGTGCCGCGGACATCCTGAACGACAAAGGCAAATCCATTCTTGGTCCACTCGCTGTTGGAGCGAGTTTGCGATTGCTTTCCGTAAGGGGTGCGGATGAGAACTACAGGCCACGGTCCCGACCCCTCCGGCAAGTAAATGATGGTGGAAAGTTTCACGCCGTCGCGCATCGCGACCATCTCTTCGAACGGCTCTTTGATCGGATCAGGGGCGGCTGCTGAAACGCAGTAGAACAGGACTGCAACGGTCGAAACGAGTAAGAGTCTCTTCATAATCGGACTTTGATGGCGGGACTTACCGAACGGTCGGTAAAGTAGCATTGCGATCTAAAACGGTCAAGGAACATCTGTGGTCGACGTCTATTTGTGTAGTTTCAACTCTCTGCGCAACCTCAGCGTTCTCGGCGTCTCTTGCGGTTACCCTCGTCCCTCGCAAATCCCGACTCCAAATTGAAAGTAGCAACTTTTGGGATATGTTGCGCTTAACGATCTTGATAATAACCGCAAGAGACGCAGAGAACGCTGAGGTTGCGCAGAGGGAATTTCAAACCGCAGCACCCTGAGTAGCTGTTTTTCACGGTAACATGGAGTAGGAATTCAGTTAATATACTCGCGATGAGACAGCATGAGCTATCATTTTGAAGTCCCAACTTTGTAAGAAATGAATCTTCTAATCAGCGTTGTCATTATTAGTTTTGGGTTAACCTTGGTTTTGTGCAGTTGGTGGCTATTGATCCATTCCGGAGATCGAAAGTTCTTGCGGAGGATTCGGCCAAGTTTTTTCGTGGTTTTCTCGAAGGAAGAAGTTATTGCGAGTAGAACCTTAAATCTCGCCATGTTTTCGATCATATTGCTAGTCATTGGCGGTACGTTGTTCATCGGCGGAATTGTTCGTTTGATCAACGGCAGGTGATTTTGTTGATGAAGCTTCCCACAACAACTCCGCCACATCCATCACGCGCATCTCCTGGTCTCCGCGGCGCGCGTTGATGCCGTCTTCCATCATGGTCATGCAAAACGGACAGCCAACTGCCAAGACATCTGCACCCGTAGCCAGTGCTTCGCGCGCGCGTTCCTGATTAACACGCTTGTCTGGTGGTTCATCTACAAAACTCATCCCTCCACCACCACCACAACAAAAACTTTTCTCTCGGCTCCTCGCCATCTCAACAGCCGCTCCGTTACCGGTAATCTGTACCAGCTGTCGCGGCGAATCGTAGATCCCATTCTGACGGCCCAGGTAACACGGATCGTGGAAAGTTACTCTCTTATTAATCGCAGTGATTGATTTGAGCTTTCCTTCGCTCACCAGTCGCGCAAGATATTCGCTGTGATGATAAACCTCGAAGTTTCCGCCCAGGTGAGGATACTCATTTCGAAACGCGTTGAAGCAGTGCGGGCATGAAGTGACGACTTTTTTGACGTTGTGCTTGTTTAGATTCTCAATGTTGTCCTTAGCGAGCATTTCAAAAAGAAACTCGTTTCCGATACGTCGCGCCGGATCGCCAGAGCATTTTTCATCACGCCCGAGAATCGCAAACTTGACGCCCGCCTGATCGAGAAGCTGCGCGGTAGCTCGCGTCACTTTTTGATTCCGTTCAATGAGAGCTCCGCCACAACCCACCCACAACAGTACCTCAGCGTCCCGTACCTCGCTGATATGTTTGACCTCGAGACCATCAGCCCAGTCGATACGAGTCGCATTGGTACCGCTGAAAGGATGACCACGCTTCTCGAGCGACATGATCGCCTGCTGCATCGACTCTGGGAATTCAGCTTCTTCCATAACCAGATACCGACGCATGTCGACAATCTTCGGCATCTGTTCAATAAAAACCGGACAAGCTTCCATGCACGCCACACAGGTTGTGCACTGCCAGAGCGCTACCGGGGAGGTTGCGGGAATCGAGCCGATGATCGGTAGGTTGGCAGTGAGACCG
>DATJKB010000046.1:0-17761 GCA_035491875.1 Pyrinomonadaceae bacterium
ATTCAAATGCGCTCGTCGATGCGATGCAGTCGGCGTCGCGGATCCAGTCTGATTACGAAAAGGCGAGTTTCTTGATCGACGCGCTCAATCGATATCAGTCTGAGCTACGGCTTCGTACCGCGTTGAATAATGCGGCGAAAACAATCACTTCTGAATACGAGCGAGGGCGTGTGCAGAAGCGACTGGACCGGATCGATTATTAGGGCTTAGGCCAAAGACAAACACCAAAGTCCAAAGACCAAAGAACCAATGACTCATCTGCTTCAAGACTTCATCTACGGGTTTCGCTGGCTGCGCATGCATAAGGCCTTCACGCTTTTGTCGGTGGCCACACTGGCTGCCGGGATCGGCGTCAACACCGCGATGTTCAGCGTTATTCACACGGTGCTCATAAGTCCTCTCCCTTATCCCGAAGCTGATCGCCTCGTGTGGATGAATGAAACTGGCGATGAAGTCGCGGATCGTTGGCTCTCGTATCCAAACTTTCAGGATTGGCGCATTCGCAATCAGTCGTTTGAAGGCATGTCCCTCTTTCGAGGGTGGTCGGTGAATCTCACCGGTGCCGGCGAGACTGAGAGTCTCGACGCGCGCATGGTCACTCATGATTACTTCAGGGTTATGCGTTTTGCGCCAGTCGTTGGACGCGACTTTTCTGAAGGAGATGACAAACCGGGCGCGGCCCCAGTAACGATTATCAGTTACGGCTTGTGGCAGCAGCGCTTTGGGGCGGACCCGAACATTGTCGGCCGGCCCATCACTCTGGACGATCGACCTTACACAGTGATCGGAGTGATGAATCCTGATTTCAAACACCATGGTCCACCGCCATTGTGGTTATTAGTCGGTCCAATGAACTGGAACAATCGTGACGTCCGTATCGGCGGCAACGTTATCGCTCGATTGAAAAACGGAGTATCGATCGAGCAGGCCCGCGCAGACATGACTCGGATTTCTCAGGATTTAAAGCGCGAGTATGCGGACGCCAACGCCGGCAATATGCGTGTCAACGTTCTTTCTCTCCAAGACAGCATCACCGGTAATGTGCGCTGGGCCCTGCAGGTGTTATTCGGGGCCGTTTCCCTGGTTCTTTTAATCGCCTGCGCGAACGTGGCAAATCTTCAACTCGCGCGGGCCGCCTCCCGGCGCCGGGAATTGGCAGTTCGTGCCGCGCTTGGCGCATCGCGTTGGCGAATAGCGAGGCAGTTATTGGTGGAGAGTTTGATGTTGTCGATGGCCGGCGGCGCGGTCGGTCTCTTGATCGCGTGGTGGGCCATCACACTACTCACGAAGATCGAACACTACACAGTTCCTCGAATGCAGTTTCTGGAACTGAACTACCAGGTCTTGGCTTTCAATCTCGGCATCTCGTTGCTGACAGGAATTCTTTTCGGAATGGTTCCCGCGTTTCGATTTTCCAAGGTCCAACTTCACGACACTCTAAAAGACAACAACACCACTTCAACTGAGCGGCAAGGCAAGCGTGTGCGTAGCGCTTTGGTAGTTTCGGAAGTTGCACTTTCAGTGGCGTTGTTGGTTGGCGCCGGTTTGCTCGTCAAGAGCTTGTTCCGCCTCGTCAATGCAAACCTTGGTTTCGATCCGCAGAACGTACTGACGATGGAGTTGAGACCTTCGCGTAACCGATACCCCGAGAACGCAAAATTTCATGCCGTCCTGCGTGAGGTTATTGAGCGAGTGAAAGCTCAACCGGGCGTTGAAACGGTTGCATTGTCTAACAGCTTGCCGGGCACGGAAGACGGTTGGCAGAACGATATCTTTCCGGAAGGTCATCCGCCGTTAAAAGCCGGCGAGCAGATCAATGTTGATTGGTCAATCGTTACGCCTGATTACTTTCGGACGATGAACGTTCCGCTGTTACGCGGCCGGCCGTTTACCGAAGAAGAAGTTGAGAACAGCAGGCCGGTCCTCCTGATTGATGAGAATCTTGCTCGACGTTTTTGGCCCAATGACGATGCGGTTGGTAAGCGTATCCAGTACAACGGTCCGAAGTGGCACGAGATTATTGGAGTCGTAAGGGAAGTACGAGCCTACGGATCGCTGATACAACCTCGCATCAAAATCTACACTCCGATGAGTCCCGGTGGCCAAAGAAATCGAATGCTATCGATTCGCTCAACGAACCCAGACCCACAGACATTGGCGGCGGCAATCAAGCGAGAGATTCATGCGGTGGATAAGGACCTGGCGGTCACGGAGGTCAGTACTTTGCAGGACCTGCTGGCGCGGGAAGTTTCTCCGAGGCAATTCAATACGTGGCTGTTTGCAGTTCTTGCTACGTTGGCGTTGGTCCTGGCGCTGACTGGTGTCTACGGAGTGATCTCTTACTCGGTAGCTCGACGAACGCATGAAGTAGGAATACGGATGGCGTTGGGCGCCGGGCATCATCAGGTCTTGCGTCTCTTCGTGAGTCAGGGAATGAAGTTGATTCTGATAGGTCTTGTGGCGGGCTTGCTGGGTTCTTTGATGCTGACGCGTGTGATGTCCAGTTTATTGTTTGGAGTATCAACCACCGACTTAACGACGTTTGCTCTAGTGGCAATCGGACTGCTCGTTGTTGGTTTGTTGGCCTGCTACATGCCGGCGCGAAGAGCGACGAAGGTCGATCCGTTGGTGGCGCTTCGATACGAGTGAAGACATTGAAGATTGCCAATTGCCGATTGCCGATTGGAAGAGTTACCCGACCTAACATTTCAGAAGACCCGATCGTGACGACAGGAGGAAACAATCGGCAATCGGCAATTGGCAATCGGCAATGAATTATGGACACACTCATCAAAGATCTTCGCTACGCAGCTCGCAATCTAGCGAAACGTCCAGCCTTTACGCTCGTCGTTGTGCTCACGCTCGCGCTGGGCATCGGCATTAATACGACTGTGTTTAGCCTGGCGAATTCGGTGTTCCTGCGACAGCTGCCAGTGGCTTCTCCGCAAAACCTCGTCTGGATATTCTCGAATGGTGAGAATCCAAGTTCCTATCCGGAGTATGTCGAGTATCAGCAACAGGCTGAACTTTTCGATGGCGTGCTCGCTTACGATTGGGTGCGGTTGAATCTCGGAACGAACGATCAAGCAGAACGCATCGAAGGCGCACTCGTCTCAGGTAATTATTTCGATGTTTTAGGCGTAAAAGCCGAATTGGGCCGCACATTCCTGCCAGACGAAGATAAGACTCCAGGTGCGTCTCCGGTCGCCGTGATAAGTCACAACTTGTGGCAGCGGCGCTTTGACCTTTGACAACTTCTCATTCACCCCAAGCTTCAGCTTGGGGTGCACGAGCAGTTGAGAAGTACGAAACCGTTTCAACGGTTTCTCGCATGAGTGAGCAGTGTTGGGGAACCGTTAAAACGGTTCCCAGAAAACTGAACGCGGCGGTGACCCCAGGCTGAAGCCTGGGGTGAATGAGAGGTCGCAGTAAAACCAAAGACCCAAGACCCAAGACCAAACCTATGATGAACTCGCTCCTTAAAGATCTCCGCTACTCGGCGCGAACACTTCTAAAGAGTCCGGGGTTCACCGTCGTAGCTGTCATTACACTCGCGCTTGGCATTGGCGCCAACACCGCAATCTTCAGTGTCATCAATGGTGTCCTGCTTCGTCCACTACCGTACCCAGAATCTCAGAATCTCGTGTTCGTCAGCGAACGAGACCAGCAGATGAGGCGGCTCTTCATTGCCTGGCCCAACTATCTCGATTGGCGTGCGCAGAATCAAGTGTTTGAGAGTATAGGTGTCTACAACCGGGATAGCTTCAATCTGGCAGGCGCCGGCGAACCCCAGCGTCTTCTTGCAGGACAGGTATCGGCGGATTTTTTTTCCACACTCAAAGTCAACCCCGCGTTAGGCCGCAGTTTCCATCATGACGAAGATCAGCCGGGCGGTCCGCTCGCAGTGGTTTTGAGTTATGGATTGTGGCAAAGGGCCTTTGGCGGTGATGCAAGTGTCATCAATCGATCAATTCCTCTTAATGATCGACCCTACACCGTGATTGGCGTGATGCCGAAAGGTTTCGAGTTTCCGGCACGTGCGGACATTTGGGTTTCCGCAGGTCAGCTAAGCGAGGGCTGGCAACACAGAAACAACCATCCCGGCCTTTACGCAGTGGGGCGGTTGAAACAAGGAATAACGATCGAGCGAGCCAAAGCAGATCTAGATCGAATTGCGGCCTCACTTGAAACTGAATATCCGGAAACGAATCGTGGCCATGGCGTGGCGATTAGCTCGTTACTCGAAGACACAGTCGGCGACATCGGGCGCTCGTTGTGGATTCTATTTGCCGCAGCGTTACTCGTGCTCGCAGTCGCGTGCACAAACGTCGCTAACCTCATGCTCGTGCGTGCAGCCGCGCGTAGCCGCGAGTTCACGATTCGAACTGCGTTGGGCGCAAGTCGCGTGCGTGTGGCGCGGCAGTTACTTGTTGAAAGTCTGCTGGTTTCTTTCTGCGGAAGTCTCGCCGGGTTGCTGGTTGCGCGCTGGTTATTATCGGCTCTGGTGGTAACGGCCGCGACTACCTTACCGCGTGCCGCGGAGATCGATCTCGACGGTCGTGTATTGCTCTTCACCGCCGCAAGTTCGGTGATCACCGGATTGTTGTTTGGTCTGATTCCAGCGTGGCGGTCCGGCCGTCTGGTCCCCCAACAGGCGCTTACAGAATCTGGACGCGGTCAGGGTACTGGGAGGCAACACACCCGAAACGTCTTCGTCGTTTGCCAGATGGCTTTTGCGTTCGTCCTTTTAATAGGAGCAGGACTTTTACTGCGCAGCTTCTATCAACTCAGCCAGGTCAACCCGGGATTTATTCATCGACATGTTCTTTCATTCACTGTCTCACTCCCACAGGCTAAATATCGGACCACCGAACAACGCAGCGACTTTTACCACCGATTGATAGAGCGATTGAATGCGTTACCAGGGGTTAACTCAGCAGGTGTGACTTCGGGACTTCCTTTTGGCAGAAGTAGTTGGCGCAGTGGCTTTGTGGTTGAGGGTCAACCTGTGCCCGCGACGAATGACACACCGCAACTGGAAGCATACACAGTTAGTCCTGATTACTTTCGCACCATGGGAATTCCGTTGCGTGCGGGACGGTTCTTCACGGAACAAGATAATCGCCAACATCTCGCGGGTCGAGATCTCGGGCAGTTCGATGATGGCGCGCGTCTAGTACTCGGACTCAACGCAATCGTTATCGACGAAGAGTTTGCCCGGCGTTACTGGCCCAGCGAAAGCGCAGTTGGGAAGCGCATTCAGCTCGCGCCCGTAGATAAGGGCTCACCATTCTTGACCGTGGTGGGTGTCGTCGGTCGGGTGAACATGGATCGATTGAACGTGGTATCCAACCGGGTGCAGGGTTACTTCTCTTATCTACAGTTTCCACTGCCAAACACTGCTGTAGTCATTAAGTCGCCGATGGACGTCGCTCAACTGACGGCTCTCGCACGCACCGAAATCGCCGCGGTTGATCCTCAACAGCCGATCTTCAGCATTCGTACACTTGATCGCATTCGTTCTGAATCGGTTGCACCTGAACGTTTGAATATGACGTTGCTGAGCCTATTTGCAGGTCTCGCGTTAATGCTCGCAGCGATTGGGATTTACGGCGTGATGTCGTACACGGCCGCGCAACGAACGCACGAGATTGGTATTCGAATGGCGCTCGGGGCGCGACCACGTGACGTTTTGAGTCTGGTCGCGCGGCAGGGAATTACTCTCGCGCTGATTGGTGTAGGCGCAGGATTGATTGGAGCGTTGTTGTTAACTCGGCTGATGTCGCAGATGTTGTTTCGCGTGAGTGCGACTGACGCCATCACGTTTATTTGCGTGCCGTTGTTCTTGTTGTTAGTGGCGGCAGTGGCTTGCTACCTGCCGGCGCGGCGAGCAACAAAGGTCGATCCGCTAGAGGCGCTTCGATATGAGTGAGGGCGTTGTAGTGTCGAACAGTCAGTACCGACACTAATGTTGACCAAAGACCAAAGACCAAAGACGCAAGACTAAGACCGACGTCCAGAGCACGAAAGGTTAACAAGGCATGTCCACCCTTTTTCACGATCTTCGCTACGCAGCTCGCATGTTGCGCAGTAAACCTGGATTCACATTCGTTGCTGTGCTGACACTCGGCCTTGGTATCGGTGCTAACACGGCAATGTTCAGCGTCGTTAACGCAGTCCTGCTCCAGCCCCTGCCGTTTCCAAAACCCGAACAGATCGTGATCATTCGTGACGATTTGACTGGCCGGCAGATTGAAGACGTTGGTTTATCAGTTGATGAACTGAAAGATCTGCAGAACCGCTCTGGTGTGTTCGAACACGTATCTGCGGTTTGGCCGGTTGATGCGAATCTCACCGGTTCCGATCGACCGGAACGAATTGAATTGCTGGGCGTCAGCCCAAACTACTTCACGTTACTCGGCGCGACTGCTCAAGTTGGTCGCGTGTTTGGGCCAGAGGAAGAAAAAGCAAAGGGCTTCGCCGAAGGCGTTGTAATTAGTGACCGGCTTTGGAAGCGGCTCTTTGGCGGTGATCCAAACATTCTTGGTCGTAAGGTTTATGCAGACACCGATCTCTACACGATCATCGGTGTGATGCCGCCCCAATTTCGTCACCCGGGTAAAACGCTTCGAAATGACGTGGATATGTGGGCCAGTGCCGGATATTCAGCGAACCCCTTTGGTCCACCTGTGCGCGCCCAGCGAATTCTTCCAGGCGCAATCGGACGACTCAAAGACGGTATTGACCTACAGCAGGCGCAGGCCAAGCTCGATGCCTTTGTTGCGAATCTTCGAACTGAATTTCCAAAAGAGTATCCGGCAGAGGCAGGCTGGGCCGTTCGTGTTTTCTCAGCACATCAACAGTTAGTCGGGAACGTCCAGACGATTCTGTACATCGTTCTAGGCGCCGTGGGCCTGGTACTACTTATTGGCTGCGTCAATTTGGCGAATCTCATGCTTGCCCGATCGTCTGCACGCCGGCGTGAGATGGCCGTTCGGCTAGCGTTAGGAGCAGGACGCGGTCGGCTAATCGCGCAGTTACTCACAGAGAGTCTCCTACTGGCCTTTATCGGCGGGGCCGTCGCACTGGCTGTGATCGCCGTCACAACCGAATTCATGATCAAGTTTTTACCGCCTGATATTCCGCGGTTGAATGAAGTGGGAATCAGCCTTGGAGTTCTGGCCTTTGTCTTCGCCATTTCAACTGTTACCGGTTTGCTTTTTGGAATAGTTCCCGCGTTGCAGTCCTCAAATCCAAACGTAATCGCAAACCTTAAAGAAGGGACACTGGGCTCTGGGTTTGGCATTCGGACGAATCGTTTTCGCAGCATCCTCGTTGTTGTTGAAGTTGCCTTGTCGTTAATACTCATGATTGGGGCTGGGTTGTTGGTCAGAAGTTTCGCCCGCCTCCTGGACGTGAATGGGGGATTTAATCCTCAAAATGTCATGCTCGCACGCATCTGGTTACCAGTCCCCAACAACCCAGAGCTTGATCCGTATAGAGATCCGGTAAAGCGCTCCGCATTCATAAAAGAGATAGTGCGGCGGGCGAGTACGATGCCGGGGGTGCGCTATGCCGCGATCGGCGCTGGGAATGCGGTACCCCTCGTCGGTCCGCATAACTCCGGTGGCTTTACCATTGAGGGCCAGGCGACAACAAACAGTTCGATTCCCACGGCAAAAATCAATGTTGTTTCCCCCGACTACTTTCGCTTACTGGAGACACCACTGATTCGCGGCCGATTTTTTTCCGACGCCGACGATCGGCAGGCGCCGCAAGTTGTCGTGATTGACTCAGCTCTTGCAGAGCGTTACTTCGGCGATCGTGATCCTGTTGGGCTCCGAATGAAGCGCGGCGGGCCGGCGGCAGAAACACCATGGATGACTATCGTTGGAGTTGTGGGAAACATCAAGACCGACGGCTTCGACCGACCTGATCAACCGCATCTCTATTTTCCAATCTTTCAAAATCCGTCGTATGCGATGGCCGTTTATCTGCGAGCTGATGTCGCACCTTTGAGTCTGACGCAGGGATTAAGAGAGCAGGTTAAAGCGGTTGATAAAGATTTACCTGTATTCGGCGAAACAACGATGGAACAAGTTGTTGGAGAATCCGTAAGCCGACGTAGATTCGCGATGCAGGTAGTAGGTGCGTTCGGCATCCTGGCGTTGTTACTGGCTGCCGTCGGCATTTACGGCGTCATCGCATTCTCCGTAACTCAGCGTACACGCGAGATAGGAATCAGAGTAGCGCTAGGTGCGAACCGACAGGTGATCCTGCGTTGGGTTCTACAGCAGGGAGTCTACTTGATCATTGCCGGCATCTCCGCGGGACTGCTTGGCGCATTTCTTCTGACTCGTTTGATTAGAACGTTGTTATTTGGAGTTGGACCAACCGACGTTGTTACGTATATCGCACTGTCGTTGCTGTTGACGCTTGTAGCTTTAATCGCGTGCTACATCCCTGCGCGACGGGCAACTAAAGTCGATCCGTTGGTGGCGCTTCGATATGAATAGTCTTAGGTCTTAGGTCTTAGGTCTTTCATCTTCGGTCTTATCAATGACCAAAGGCCAAAGACCTGGGACCAAAGGAACAAAGAACTAAGGACTAAGAACTAAGGACTAAGAACCATGCATTCACTCATCCAAGATCTGCGTTATGCATTTAGAAGTCTTATCAAGCGGCCGGGGTTCGCAGTCATCGGCGTGCTCAGTCTTGCCCTGGGAATCGGTGCTAACACCGCGATATTCAGCTTAGTCAATACAGTGCTTTTGCGATCGCTGGCAGTTGCAAACCCTGAGCAGGTTGTCGCTATAAACGTGCGGGGCAAAGGCGATTCATTTTCAGCTTTCTCCTACCCAAACTATAAAGACTTCCGCGACCGCAATGATGTGCTCTCCGGTTTAGCTGCCTACCGTTTTATCCCACTCAGTATGAGCCGCTCGGGTAACAACGAGCGCGTCTGGGGCTATCTGGTTTCAGGTAACTACTTCGATGTACTGGGGGTAAATGCGATCAAGGGACGCACGTTCCAACCAGCCGAGGAATCTCGATCGGCCAACCCGGAGGTTGTCATTAGCTACGAGTGTTGGCAACGGCGGTTTGGCGGTGACTCGAACATAGTTGGTTCGGATGTTCTTCTCAACAACCATCCATTTAAAGTTATCGGCATCGCTCCGCCAGCCTTCAAAGGGACGGAGTTAATCTACACGGCTGAAATGTGGGTGCCGGCTTCAATGATCGAGTGGGCGGAGCCGGGAGCCACCTGGCTTGATAATCGCGATTCGGGCAACTTCTTCGTAGCAGGACGCTTGAAACCAGGTATTGGCGCTGCGCAGGCCGAAGCATCCTTGAATCTCTTTGCCAAACAGCTTGCAGCGGAGTATCCAGCCACAAACGAGGGTCAAACGATCAAAGTTGGACCAGCAGGATTCATTCTTCCAGACATTCGTGGTGCTGTGGTGAGCTTTACCTGGATCCTGATGGTGGCGGTAGGGCTCGTTCTATTAGTGACTTGCGCAAATCTCGCAGGTCTCCTCCTCGCACGCGCAGCCGAACGCCGGCGTGAGATCGCCATTCGTTTAGCGATAGGCGCCAATCGATTCCAACTAATACGGCAACTGCTAACGGAGAGTGTGCTGGTGTCGTTCATTGGTGGTGTGCTCGGTCTAATGCTGGCCGTTTGGATGATCAACCTGCTACTAGCCTTCAAGCCTCCGCTCGACTTTCCGTTAGAGGCAAATGTGACCGTCGACTGGCGTGTCCTCTTGTTCTCGCTTCTGGTTTCAATCGTGACTGGCGTGGTGTTTGGACTCGCTCCAGCCCTCCAAGCGACTCGCACGGATATGGTAACGGCGATCAAGGAAAGTGCTACGCAGGGCGGAGCTCGCCGCAGTCGACTAAGAAGTGTACTTGTGGTGTTGCAGATTTCTTTATCGCTCGTAGTGCTTATTGGCGGCGGCTTGCTCGTTCGCACCTTATGGCAACTGCAATCAATGAACCCGGGATTTAATCCACAGAATGCGTTCATGTTGTCTTTCGACGTTGGTCTGCAAGGATACGATCGGGCGCGTGGCGAGGAGTTTTACCGTCAACTCGTTGAACGTGTGGACGCATTGCCCGGGATCAAATCGTCAGTAGTTGCGAGCTATGTTCCACTCAGTCTCAACTACAGCAGCAATACTATCTATGTTGAGGGTCAACCATCGGAGCGAGGCGCCAACGTACCGACGGCGATGGTCGGTGCTGTTGGACCAGGCTACTTTGAAACCTTAAACACGCCGCTGTTGGAAGGTCGCGAATTCACCTCGCTTGATACCGACAAGTCGCCAAAAGTACTGGTTGTCAACGAGACATTTGTGCGACGACTTATGCCCTTTCTCCAAACAACTCGGGAGGCGATCGGCCGGCGGATAAGTTTCAACGGTACTGAGGGTCCGTTCCTGCAAATCGTTGGCGTTGTGCAGACGGGTAAATACTTCAACATCGCTGAGGATCCACGATCGTTCGTTTGGAGGCCTCTATTTCAAAGGTATGAAAACAGCGCAACGCTGATCGTGAGAACCAACGGCGATCCGCAATCAATGATCTCGGTGGTTCGCAATGAGGTGCGCTCACTCGATGCGAACTTACCGTTATATGAGGTCAAAACGCTCACTGAGCATCTACGCTTCGCGTTGTTCCCACCTCGCGTAGCAGCCAGCGTCCTGGGTGTTTTTGGTTTGGTGGCACTGATGCTTGCGGCGATGGGGATTTACGGGATTACGTCGTACGCGGTCGCTCAACGAACACACGAAATTGGGATCCGTATGGCGCTCGGTGCGCAATTGCGGGATGTGCTGAGACTCGTAATTAGCCACGGCGTTAAGTTGACGCTGTTGGGAGTTGCGATTGGTTTAATCGGCGCTTACGTGGTGACGCGGGCAATTACAAGTCTTCTTTATGGCGTAAGCGCGACGGACCCCCTGACGTTCGGTCTTGTATCAGCGGCACTGGTGATCGTCGCTGTGCTGGCGTGCTACATCCCAGCGCGTCGCGCAACAAAAGTCGATCCGTTGGTAGCGTTGCGTTATGAATGAGGCGATTGAAGATTGATGATTTTAGATTGAAGATTGAAGAGCGCAATCATCAATCTCCAATCTTCAATCTAAAATCATCAATCTTCAATGTTCAGAAAGGCTCTTCATGCATACCTTCCTTCAAGATCTCCGATACGGTGCGCGAACACTAGCTAAGAACCTCGGTGTCACTGTGGTTGCAGTGATCACTCTGGCACTCGGAATTGGCGCCAACACTGCCATCTTCAGCGGCATCAGCCCGTTTGTCTTCCGCCCTCTGCCAGTGCCGCAAGCTGACGAGTTAGTTCGTCCAATGGAGCTCACTGAAGATCGTGGCCTCGCAGATGAGTTTTCATATCCCGATTTTGTTGACTATCGAGATCAGAACTCCGTGTTTTCCGGAGTCTTTGCTGAGAACATGGTCCAGGCAGCGATCGGAACTGAAACTGAAAACGATGTCATCTGGGGTCAAGCCGTCAGTGGAAATTTCTTCGACGTTCTTCGCGTCACCCCAATGCTGGGCCGTGGTTTCCTGCCTGAAGAAGACAAGACACCAGCTGGGCATCCCGTGGCTGTTATTAGTCAAAGCCTGTGGAAACGTCGTCTTGGATCTGATCCGCAGATTGTCGGCAAGACGATTCAGCTAAATGGCAAACCATACAACGTAATTGGTGTTGCGCCTCCAACCTTTACAGGCACCAAGTTTGGTCTCTCGCTCGATTTTTGGGTGCCAATGATGATGGTTGAAGACTTGCAACGAACTACCGATCTACTCAACGAGCGTGGAAGCCATTGGATGAATGTAGTTGCACGTTTGAAACCGGGTGTTTCACTGGAGCAAGCGTCAGCCAACATGTCGATGATTGCGCGACGATTGAATGACGCCTATCCCGACAATCGAGCACGTTTGACCGATGCGTTTGTGAAGGGCGAAATCGAGGGACGATTCGGAGAGGCATCACCAATAATGAAAGGTGCCTCGGCTATCGCGATGGCGATCGTTGGATTGGTTCTTTTGATCGCTTGCGCGAATGTTGCAAATCTTCTGCTCGCGCGTGCAGCGGCTCGTCGAAAAGAGATCGGGATACGTCTTGCGGTCGGTGCGAGTCGCGCGCGTTTGATCCGCCAGCTACTAACAGAAAACGTATTGCTGTCGTTGCTCGGCGGTGGACTTGGGCTCTTGGTGGCTTACTGGCTTACGTACTTGATGCAGGGATTCATACCTGTCCTGCAATACAACCTCGCAAATGACTTCTTCTCGATCGACTCGCGCGCGCTGATTTTCAATCTCGTCATTTCGTTGCTGACGGGTCTGTTGTTTGGTTTAGCTCCAGCGTGGCACGCGTCGAAACCGGATGTCGTACCGGTCTTAAAAGGAGACGTGGCGAGTTCGGATATTGGTAAACGTCGGCGGCTCACGCTGCGCAACACGTTAGTGGTTGCGCAGGTTGCACTGTCGCTGGTTGTGCTCGTTTGCGCCGGGCTCTTTATTCAAAGCTTCCGCAATGCCCAGCGAATGGATCCTGGTTTTGGCGCACAAAATGTTTTGCTGATGTCGTTGAATCCGCAGTTGATTGGCTACGACGAGACCCAGAACAAGGATTTCTTCAGGAGAGCGGTGGAAGGTGTCAAAGCGCTGCCGGGTGTAGAAGCGGCAGGGGTCTCGCGGCTCGCGCCGCTGGGCGACAGCTCGAATTCCAGTGGGCCAATTCTGCGAGAGGGGGAACCGCTTGCACGCGGCAGCGCCGGACGCAACATAATGAATACTACGATCAGTCCGGGCTATTTCAAGACGCTACAAATACCGTTCATTGACGGTCGAGATTTCGACGATCGTGATCGCAGAGATGCACAGCGAACGATCATAGTTAATCAAAGGATGGCGGAAATACTTTGGCCAGGCGAAAGCGCCATTGGTAAGCGAATTCTTGTCGGGGCCGACAGTAAAGAGCCGATTGAAGTTATCGGAGTTGTGAAGACCGGGAAGTATCGGTCGCTTAGTGAAGATCCAAAACCCTTCTACTACTATGCCGCGATGCAGCGTGGTCCAGCGAGCATGACGTTGTTTGTGCGGACCTCGATAGATCCAGCCTCGTTGGTTAATCCGGTTCGACAATACATTCAAACACTTGATCGACGTATGCCCATTTTTGCTGTTAAGACCATGCCCGAACACATGACGTGGCCGCTCTGGGGTCCAAAGATGGCAGCTTCGCTTTCGGTTGCTTTCGGGTTTGTTGCGCTCCTGCTGAGTGCGGTCGGGCTTTACAGTGTAATGGCCTACGTCGTATCGCAGCGCACGCGCGAAGTTGGCATTCGCATGGCGTTAGGTGCACAGCGTCGCGACGTTTTGCGGTTGATTACTACTTACGGAATGGGTCTGGCGCTGACTGGACTCGGTATTGGTTTAGTTCTCGCATTCGCTTTAACGCAAGCACTGTCAGCAGTCTTGATTGGTATTAGCGTCTACGACGTCACGATATTTCTGGCCGTACCAGTGTTGTTGGCAGTTGTCGCTGCCGCCGCATGTTTCTTCCCCGCGCGGCGTGCAACAAAGGTGGATCCGTTGGTGGCGCTTCGTTACGAATGAAATCATTGCCGATTGCCAATTGCCGATCGGGCCTCAGTAGTTAGTAGGTAGTTCTGTATACCTATCGAGGATCACTCAACTACAGAACGGGAGCGAAGCGACCGATTCCAAGTTGCGTTGGGTGTTGGGTGAGTTGAATCGGTCGCTTCGCTCCCGTTCTGTAGTTGGTCACCAAACTCAAAGCCAAAGACCGAGATAAATGGGAGGTAGAGACCATGCAAAGCCTTCTTCAAGATATCCGCTATGGCATTCGCAGTTTGAGTAAGCGCCCGGGGTTCGTTGTGCTTGCAGTAATCACTTTGGGCCTGGGGATTGGAGCGAACACGGCAATCTTTAGTGTCGTAAACGCCGTGTTGCTCAGACCCTTACCGTTCAAGGATCCTGAGCGCGTGGTTTTGCTTTGGGGATTCCTTCCAAAGTTCGCGCAGACAACTGACAAGCTTCCGACCTCAGCGCCTAACTACTTAGCGCTCGCAAGTCAAAGTCAATCATTCGAACACCTCTCCGCATTCCGTTCATGGTCATGGCAACTCACGGGTGGTGCCGAGCCTGAACAACTACAAGGCGCACGTGTGTCAGCAAACTTCTTTGCGGCGGTCGGGGCCAGCCCGATGTTGGGTCGCCCATTCGATGTTCAGGAAGATCAGCCGAATCAATCCGCAGTTGCGATCATTAGCTATGGATTGTGGCAACGACAGTTCGGTGCCGATCAAAATATCGTCGGGCGAACGATGACTCTAAACGGTCAAACTGTGACTGTCGTTGGCGTCATGCCAGATGGATTCCGTTTTCCTGGAGGAGCGAATCTGATTCCGGGGCTACAGTTTGCGTTTCAAAACGATGTCTGGATGCCCCTGGCTATCTCGGAAGATGAAAGGGCGCGACAGGGAAATCTGAATCTCGCGATGGTAGGACGATTAAAACCTGGGGTGACCACGGCACAGGCTCAACTCGAAACGGGCTCCATCCAAAGTGGTCTGCCATTAGGATCGATAGGTTACACAGTTAACCTTATACCGTTGTATCAGCAGATGTCGGGCAGCGTTAGACGGTTGATGCTTGTGTTACTGGCGACGGTGGCGTTCGTTCTCCTAATTGCCTGCGCGAATGTCGCCAATCTATTGCTGACGCGCGCGACTTCACGTCAACGCGAAATTGCGATCCGCGTTGCGCTTGGCGCCGGCCGCCTTCGTGTCATCCGTCAGCTGCTGACCGAGAGCGTGCTGTTGTCGTTACTTGGTGGAACGATCGGAATCGTTCTCGCATCGTGGGGAAACTCTTTGCTAGTTTCGTTGATTCCCAAAGATGTGCCGCGTATTCAAGAGGTCGGCATCGACCTGCGCATTCTCGGCTTTGGCCTTGGGATCTCATTTATCACCGGAATAGTTTTCGGCCTGGTACCAGCGCTACAAAGTTCTAAGGTCGACCTGAACGAATCGCTCAAGGAAGGATCGCGAGGGGTGACCTCGGGCAGCCGGCAGAACCGAATTCGCAGCGCTCTAGTCGTCTCGGAGGTTAGCCTCGCAGTGGTGCTTTTAATTGGTGCGACGCTTCTGACCCGCAGCTTTATTCGTTTGCTCGATACCAACCCGGGATTTGACGCTGCTAATGTCCTGAAGCTCGAAGTCAACTTACCAACTGTGCCGCCTTCTCGTTACGCAAATGAATCCGAACAAGTAGCGTTCTTTCAACAGCTGTTGGATCGAGTCGGGACTGTCCCCGGCGTAGAGTCAGTGGCGGGTGTTGTCAGTTTGCCACTCTCGGGTGCATGGGAAAGTACCGATATCATTATTGAAGGACGTGAAACAGGGGACACCGCCACAAGACCAGAGGCGGATTACAACACCATCACACCCGATTACTTCAAGGTGTTGCGAATCCCGCTTCAAAAAGGCAGGCAGTTCACGGCACAAGATGTCAAAGACGCTCCCCGCGTAATCATCATCAATGACGTGTTAGCGCAACGATTGTGGCCAAATGAAGAGGTGCTTGGAAAACGTCTTCGCGTCGGCTTTGAGACTGAATCTCGAGAGATCGTTGGTGTTGTCGCCACAACTAAGCAAGCGAATCTGATCGCCCAACCTCGACCAACGATGTACATGCCGTATGCGCAGGTTCCGATTGGGGGCTTGACGCTCGTGATCCGCACAAAGGGCGACCCATTGTTGCTTGCTCCTGTTATTCGCGAGCACGTACGTCTTCAAGATCGCGACATCCCGGTTTCGCGAATCGGCACGATGGAACAGGTGCTGTCTTCATCTGTGGCCCAACAGAGATTCACGATGCTGTTGATGGGTCTGTTTGCCGGCCTGGCGTTAATCCTTGCTTTGGTTGGTATATACGCCGTGATGTCGTATCTGGTTACGCAGCGGTCGCATGAAATCGGAATACGTCTCGCACTCGGGGCCGGAATGAATGATGTTCTTCAACTAATGCTGAAGACCGGCCTGAGCTTGACGCTCGCTGGTATTGCGATTGGATTGGGGGCGGCCTGGGGGCTAACGCGCTTCATGTCGACTTTGCTCTTCGGCGTTACAGCAACCGATGCGCTGACCTTCGCAGGCGTTCCGTTGCTGTTGACTGTAGTCGCCCTTATCGCGTGTTACGTGCCGGCGCGAAGAGCAACGAAAGTGGATCCGTTGGTGGCGCTTCGATACGAATGACAGGTTGGTCTTTGGCCTTTGGTGTTTGGTCTTGGGTCTTTCGCTTTTTGAGATCTCAGATTAGGGATGTCAGATCTCAGACCCAAGACCAAAGACCAAAGCCCAAAGCCCTAAGACCAAAGACCAAAGCCCTTTCTTTTCCAGCATAAGTCGTGTCTGGGCGGTGTTTACCAGTTAGACGGCCGTAGTCCAAATTCCACAGTAGCAGGTGCATCCATATGCAAAACCTTGTGCAAGACATGCGCTTCGGTATCCGAATGCTCGTGAAAAAGCCTGGCGCCTCTCTGGTTGCGATCCTCACGCTCGCTCTCGGAATCGGCGCGAACGCCGCCATCTTCAGTATCGTCAATACCGTTCTCCTGCGGCCACTTCCTTATAAAGACCCAGAGCGTCTCGTCGCTATCTGGGAAAACATTCCCAGCCAGGGTCAGTCGCGGGTATCGCCGGCAAACTTTTTTGACTGGAAAAAACAAAGCACGTCGTTTGAAGGCATGTCGACCTATGGCGGATCGGCAATGACGCTGACCGGCGTCGGTGAACCCGAACAGTTGAGTGGCACTCGAGTCAGTGCCGGTTATTTCGACGTCGTTGGAATCAAACCAATGTTGGGCCGAGCATTTCTAGGCGACGAATACGAAGTCGGCAAGGGACAGGTCGTGATTCTCGGTAACGGTCTCTGGCGACGCCGTTTTGGATCTGACCCACAGATCCTGAACAAGAGCGTCACGCTCGACGGGCAACCGCTTACCGTTGTTGGTGTGATGCCGCCTGGTCTTTATCCTGTTCGTCCTACAACTGCTGGTCATCTGTCGTTTGGCGAAGAGCAGCAACATTACTGGATTCCGATGTCGTTTGCTGCAGAGTGGGCCGCCGTGCGTTCTGCGCATGTACTCGGAGTAGTGGGGCGACTCAAGCACGGCGTGACGTTGGACCAGGCGCGTGCTGAGATGAACACGATTGGAGCGCGTCTCGAGCAACAGTATCCGGCAAACAAAGGCGAAGGAATCCTCGTCAACCCGTTCATGAACGAAATGGTCGGCGATGTTCGTCCAGCACTGCTCATACTTTTTCTCGCAGTAGGACTGGTCTTATTGATTGCCTGTGCCAACATCGCGGGCCTGCGACTTGCACAACACTCTGCGCGTAGTAAAGAGATAGCGATTCGCGCGGCGTTGGGTGCGCCCCGGCGCAGGATCATTACGCAGTTCTTTATCGAAGGCTTGATCTTGTCAGTAGTTGGAGCAATCGCCGGCTTGGCAGTCGCCGCGGTTGGAATGAAGACGTTGGTCAGCTTAGTACCGCAAGACATTCCCAGGCTGTCGGATGTTGGTCTCGATTGGAGAGTGTTGAGTTTTACGCTGCTGCTGTCGATCGGAAGTTGTGTGCTGTTTGGCTTGATACCAGCCTGGCACGCGTCGGAACCGGATCTGCATAACGCCCTCGAACAGGCG
>DATJKB010000047.1:0-4393 GCA_035491875.1 Pyrinomonadaceae bacterium
AGGCCTGAACATCACCATTTTCGACTCAATCCAACTACACGCAGGTCAAGCTACTACTGCTCGCAACAACTTCAACGCGTTGACGGCGGGACAACGAAATGACCTGATTGCCTTCGTCTTATCGCTGTAGCTTCGGGTACAGTGAAAGATGAACTGATCATTGAGCTCGCCGGAAAATCTTCAGCTCCGGCGAGCTCAATCCCCGATAGCTCATTCAGAGTTTCGAATCTATTTAAGAGATTGTCGGAGGCCCATGAAAATGAACCTCGTCACCCACTACAGCTATCGTCACATCGCACTCCTTTTATTAGTTTGTTGTCTACTTGTTGCTGGTTGTAGCAAATCAAAAGCGCCTGCTGTTGAAACGGCACCGGCCTATCAACCACCTCCGCCGCCAGTGGTTCAAGTCCCGACGAACGTAGTTCCTGCCAAGCTAAGCGAAGTTGAAGAGGCGCTGAATCGTGTATTCAAAGGCGCTGCGGTTGTAGACCAATCAGTCCAACCCGCTTTCTATGCCGGCGACTTTAACGGCGATGCCGTGCAGGATGTTGCGATAGCAGTAAAGCCTGCACCAGGGAAGATCGAAACGCTTAACGAAGAGTATCCCGCTTGGTTACTTCGTGACCCGTTCACAGCTGAGGAGACGAAGTCGCCGAACCTTCGTGTTACTGAAGACGAATCCATGTTGGCGATCATTCACGGCTACGGAGCGAATGATTGGCGCGACCCGCAAGCCACACAAACATTCCTCCTCAAGAACGTCGTCGGCTCGGAAGCGGAGGTTCAAGCCGGCAAAGAGTTTGTGAAAGAAAATCGTGGGAAGAAAATTCCGCCGATTAGAGGCGATGTGATTGGTCAGGTGCTTCGTGGTAATCGCGGCTACATCTATTTCGCCGCTGCAACTTATCGCTGGTTCGATCCGGAAACCTATAAAGGTGAAAGGCCAAGAGGCGCATTCCACGGAATGGGAAGAAAGTCGTAAACAAGAATCAAGGGAGGCCCAGCACAGCCATGATTTCGACCAGACGTTATTTTAGAGTTCTGATCTCAGTGTTAGCCTGCATCGCTTTCTGTTACCAGGGTGCACTGATCGTTGCTCAAGCGCCCGCTAAGACGTCGAGCGTTGCCTTCATCAGTGTGGAGGAGTTGAAAACGAGAATGGCAGCTAACGAATCCGTAGTAATCATCGATGTCCGCTCGAGTGAGACGTTCGCTAACAGCGACAGGAAGATCAAGGGCGCAATTCACATGAAAACGCGACGGATAGAACACCGTCTGACGCTTCCGCCGTTAAAAGATGTACCGCGTGATCGGACCGTAGTTACCTACTGCGCATGCCCCGCGGATGAGTCAGCTGTCTTCGCCGCCCGTGTTTTTCTGGAGAACGGCTTCAAGAACGTGCGCGCGCTGAAGGGTGGATGGCGAGAATGGATAAAGGTCAGCGGCCCAACGGAAACCAAGCCTCGCCTCTAGGACTCGGCGCGTCTCGTGGCACGAGACCGTTGCGGCTCCCCTACATGCGTTTCCGCACAAAGTCCAATACAATGACGCAGCAGTGTTGGAACAACATGGAGGCAAGCGACTATCCTGGAAGTTATCCAACTGGGCTGCGTACGTGGAGATCGCAGGTTATTTAGCGGCCTCAACTTTTCGCTGACACCCGGCACATTCGTCCAACTCACCGGACCGAATGGGAGTGGCAAGACTAGCTTGCTGAGAATACTTTGCGGGCTTCTGGCCCCGGCCGAAGGTGAGGTGCGATGGCAAAGTGCGAACATTCACTCTCTTGGTGAGGATTATTTCAACTTCGCAACGTATCTCGGTCATCGACACGGCATTAAAGATGAACTGACGGGCATTGAGAACCTGCGGATCGCTAACGCTCTGAATGGCCTTGAAATCAGCGAAGAGCGTGCCCTTTCCGTTTTGAGAACAATGGGACTTGGTGGCCGAGAGAACCTTCCGGCACGTTTGTTGTCAGAAGGTCAAAGGCGCAGGGTCGCTCTTGCTCGGCTGGTGGTTTGTGGAACGACGCTTTGGTTGCTTGATGAAGTACTGACGTCGCTCGATAAGGCAGCAGTCGCTCTAATTAGATCTTTGATAGAGGAGCATCTGGCAAAAGGCGGGATCGCGATGGTTGCGACCCATCAGGAACTCGAGTTGAAGTCGGGCTCCATTCAGCGCCTGGAACTGGCAACGTGAGCGCGCCCTCAAGTCTATCCATGTTTCGGTGGATCGTTTGGCGCGACCTGATTCTCGCGTGGCGCCGGCGAGCAAACGTGCTCTCGACGGTATTCTTTTTTGTAATCGTCGTGAGTCTCTTTCCTCTCGGTATTGGTCCTGAAACGCAGTTACTTCGTTTGATAGCGCCGGGCGTGGTTTGGGTAGCAGCTTTGCTGGCTTCGATGTTGTCTCTCGGACGCATGTTCGAGAACGACTATCAGGACGGGACACTCGAACAGATGCTTCTGACGCCGCAGCCCCTGTATCTCGTAGTCTTGGGAAAGATCGTTGCACACTGGCTAGTCGCCGAGATCCCTCTGGTGCTGATTGCGCCGCTACTGGGAATGCAGTTCGGACTTTCACGAGATACGTTGTTGCTTCTGTTTGTGACTCTACTGCTCGGCACGCCGGTGTTGAGTCTAATTGGATCTGTTGGAGCTGCTTTAACTCTCGGCCTTCGCGGTAGCGGCGTTCTGATCTCGATTTTGGTGTTGCCGCTTTACATACCGGTTCTGATCTTTGGTGCCGGAGCGGTTGAGGCAAGCATCATGGGATCGAGCCCGCAGTCGCACCTTTATTTGTTGGGTGCGGTGGGCCTGTTGTCACTGACCTTCGCACCGTGGGCGGCCGCGGCGGGGCTTCGAATATCGCTCGAATAGGTCTTTGGTCTTAGGTCTTTGATGTTGGCGTTGACATAAAGCACCAGGGTGACATCTAAGACAACGACCAAAGACCAAAGGCCAAGTACAAAGAACAAAGCACCACAGTCATGAACCTCTACAAATACGCATCACCAACGAGCTTCTATCCACTCGCAGGAAAAATGATCCCGTGGTTTGCCATACCCGCGGCGATCCTATTTCTCGTAGGCTTGTACGTTGGTTTCTTTGTCGCACCGACCGATGCACAACAAGGCGACGCCTACCGCATTATCTTCATTCATGTCCCCGCGGCATGGATGGGAATGCTGCTTTACGTGCTGCTCGCTATTTACGCCGGTATTGGTTGGGCCTTTAACGCTCGACTGTCGTCGATGATGGCGTCATCCATCGCTCCGACTGGAGCGTTATTCACGTTCATTTCACTGGTAACCGGCGCCTTATGGGGCAAGCCGACGTGGGGAACTTACTGGGTTTGGGATGCACGAATGACCTCAACGCTCATTCTGCTCATTTTATACATCGGTTTCATCTCCCTTCAGGCTTCGATCGATGATACGCGTCGCGCAGATCGCGCGGGCGCAGTGATCGCGCTCGTTGGCGTGATAAATGTTCCAATCATCTACTACTCGGTTCAGTGGTGGAACACACTGCATCAGGGAGCTACACTACGTCTTCTAGAAAAACCAACAATTGTGCCGAAGATGTTGGCCGCAATGTTGATAATGTTAGCTGCTTGCTGGTTGTATTCAATCGCTGTCGTGCTGCTTCGCTTACGGTGTACGATTGTCGAGAGAGAACAAAACGCGGCCAGATTCGCGGAGGCAACATAAAATGGATTGGTCAATGGGTGGTTACGGCTTCTACGTGTGGGGATCTTATCTCTGCACGTTCGTGGTGATCGGCCTGGAAGTTTTCACTCTGGTCAAGCGTAAACGCGCTTGTGCGCAGCAGTCAAAACCAGAACCCCAAGAGAAACTTAGGGGGCCCGAGTCGTCTTATGTCGCACAGGCAAGATGAAACTCGTAGAATCGGGGATTGAAACAGATGCTTTACACGCAAAAGCAATTACAGAACGGGAGCGAAGCGACCGATTTCAAGTTACATTGAGCTGATCGGTCGGTTAGTTGAAGTCGGTCGCTTCGCTCCCGTTCTGTAATCTCAGCGAAGTTCTAAGGTAGTACGAGAATCATATGAAACGCCGTCATAAACGCATAGGTTTTATTATCGCTGGCTTAGCCGCATTAAGCGTCGCTGCTTACCTTGTAGCGAGCGCTTTTCGTAACAACCTTGTCTTCTTCTTTAGCCCAACCCAAGTCGCCGCTCGAGAAGCACCGGTCAATCGCACATTCCGGATCGGAGGTTTGGTTCAGGAGGGAACACTGAAGCGCGATCAGGATGGCTTGACTGTGCGCTTTACTGTTACGGATACTGCCGCCAGTATCCCGGTAGTTTACAAAGGTATTCTTCCGGATTTATTCAAGGAAGGCCGTGGGTGTGTCGCTCAGGGA
>DATJKB010000048.1:0-6879 GCA_035491875.1 Pyrinomonadaceae bacterium
AACTACGAGATTTGGCCCACATGAACCGATACCTTCTGCTTCTTTTGCTTATCGCTTTCACCGCAACCACGAACGCACAACAGTCTTCTCTGGATGCGCTCGTCGAACGTGACATTGCATCTCTTTTAGCAACGTACAAGATGCTGCACGCTTCTCCTGAACTCTCCCATCGCGAAGAAAAAACTTCCGCGTTCGTTGCGGGAGAACTTCGCAAACTCGGATTCACTGTCACAGAGCGCATTGGCAAATACGAGCGTTTAGACTGGGCCGGCTACGGCATCGTTGCAGTTATGAAGAATGGGGCGGGCCCGACAGTGCTAGTGAGAAGTGAACTTGATGCCCTTCCGGTAGACGAAAAGACAGGCGTGCCTTATGCCAGCAAAGTAAAAACGAAAAACGACGCGGGGCAGGAAGTCAGCGTCATGCACGCTTGTGGCCATGATATTCACATGACCAGTTTGCTCGGCACCGCGAAGCTTCTGGTTGAACTAAAAGATCGCTGGCACGGAACTCTGGTCCTACTTGGACAGCCGGCAGAAGAGACGATCGATGGCGCACGCGCAGTCCTCCGCGATGGACTCTACGAGAGATTCCCTAAACCTGATTACGCCATCGCCCTTCACGACGACGCTCAATTGGAGGCGGGACGAGTCGGCTACACTCCGGGCTATTCAATGGCGAGCTCCACGTCCGTTGATATAAAGATTCGGGGACTCGGAGGACACGGGTCAAGGCCCGACTCTTCAAAAGATCCGATCGTGTTAGCGGCCCAGGTCGTCATGGCATTACAAACAATCGTCAGCCGGGAGAATTCGCCGTTCGATCCAGCAGTAGTCACTGTCGGATCGATTCATGGCGGAACGCGTTACAACATCATTCCCGATGAAGTGAATCTTCAGCTTACTGTTCGGACCTACAAAGAAGAGGTAAGAAAGCGCATACTGGCGTCTATCGAAAGAATCACGAAGGGCGTGGCCATGGCCGCCGGGATTCCTGAAGATCGTGCACCGATCATAAAAGCGAGTGACACTGAAATTACCGGTTCGACTTATAACGATCCCCAACTAACAGAAAGGTTGGCGACCGCATTTCGGCGGACGCTTGGCGAAGAAAACGTAACTTTGCTTGCGCCCATCATGGCCAGCGAAGATTTTGGTTATCTGAGTCTTGATCGGAAGATCCCGTCGATGATCTTCTGGCTCGGCGCGGTCGATCCAGCAAAGGTTAAGCAGAGCAAGGACACGGGGACACCTTTGCCGTCGCTTCACTCTCCGTTATTCGCGCCTGTGCCGGAACCCACTCTGCGTACGGGAGTGAAAGCAATGACAGCAGCAGTATTGGAATTGATGAAATGATCGAGGTAAAAACGGCAACGAACCAGGAAAGACATTCTCATGCTTCACATAGTTAATGGCGAATCAACTGCAGCAACCCTGAAGCTCACCAAGATCAAAGGAGAGATCTTTTCGTTCAAAGATACGCTTATCAATGGTCCAGCACCGGCAACGCAGAACCGCAGCGAGTGGCGAGGAGTCAGAGTTCAACACCTGACAGACACCTATGGGCTAAAGCGAACCGAGTGTGAAGAGGAATTCCTACGCCAGGAAGCGGCGCTGGGTTCGGCGGTGAACCATGACGAGGTCGTCTTGTGGTTTGAGCACGATCTGTTTTGCCAGTTGAATCTATTGTATTTGCTCGACTCGTTTAGTCAGACAGACTTAAAAAAGACTTGCCTTAGCCTGATAAACATCGGTACGTTCCCAGGCCGCAAAGATTTTCGCGGCCTTGGCGAGCTTAATCCGGATGAACTTGCATCGCTGTTTCCGAAACGCGAGAAGGTTACCAAATCAAAACTCGAACTCGGTGCGAAAGCGTGGGCTTCATTCCGTTCTCCGAATCCGACGGCAATTGAACTTCTGCTTCACAGCGATACGTCGGAGTTACCTTTTCTCGCTACCGCTTTCGCTGCCCACCTGCGTCGCTTTCCCTCAACAGCGAATGGCCTTGGCCAGCTCGAGCAAACGGGTTTACAACTGATCGCCGATGGCTGCGGAAAGTTCGGCGAGATGTTTCCGAAATTTATCGCGGCGGAAAAAACGTATGGACTTGGCGATGCTCAGTTATGGACCACGCTGTTCAACCTAAGTAACGGAAACGAGCCGTTATTGAAGATAACGAATGCTGCAGCAACTCCTGCTCTCGAGCCCGAGATGATCAAACGCGCGGGCTTCAAGCTAACTAAACCAGGGCAATCGGTGCTGGCCGGAAAAGACGACTTCGTCAAATTAAACGGAATGGACCAATGGCTGGGTGGTGTTCACCTGCAGAGTAACGAGGAGTTGTGGCGTTGGCATGATCCGGCGGGTCGGCTCGCCTTGGTTAAGAACGGCATCAGCCGTTGATCTAAGGAGACGGTTGATGGATCTCGAATCGATTCGCTCTTACTGTCTTTCGCTCCCATACGTAACCGAACGTGTTCAATGGGGTAACGATTTATTGTTTTGTATTGGCGGAAAGATGTTTGCTGTCGCAACGTTGGATCCGAAGTACTCGACGAAGCTTTCATTTAAATGCACGCCGGAGAAATTTACTGAGCTAGTGGAATGCGAAAACATTATTCCGGCGCCGTACGTCGCACGCTATCACTGGGTGGCGCTGGAAGATTGGAACGCACTGTCTCAAAAAGAACTAAAAGGACTCCTCAAAACCGCCTATCAACTCGTCCACGATAAGTTGCCGAAGAAGGTCAGAGCTGGATTAACGAAGAAATAGGGATCCAGCCACAATCAATTCAACTCTTAGAGGCTCTTACAAACTCATCATCGACGCCACGGCCTTGCGCCGTGGTCGGTCACGCTTGTGGCTAATCATCCGCGGCTGAGTGATCTGGATGCCACGGGCTTGCCCCGTGGAGACTCACGTTTTTTCGCTTGTGGCCCGTAAGTCGTTGGCATCTATCAGCGTGAGACTCCACGGGGCAAGCCCCGTGGCATCTCAAACGCATCGTAGTCTGCTGATCGTAGCTGCGAACGTGAATCACCACGGCGCAAGGCCGTGCATCTAGAGTGAATTCTGCAAGAGCCTCCTTAGATCAACTTCTCTATCTTCACGCAAGTTTGGCTTGGGATGGTCGTTCTAGTGACGGGATGGGATTGGCGAAGGGCAATCTGCAATGGGCCGGCACTACTGGTGACCCTATCCTAACCGCCGACCCGTTCGAGAGAGCCAACCCTTCCCGTGATTTTTTATGTTTGATTCCCGAATCCGGAGGTTGGCATGAACAGGCAGATCTCTTTCCTTTTCTTGGCGTTTCTCTTTTTCTTCTCAACTAACTCATTCGCTAACGAGTCACCGGCGGCACTGGCCGCAAGAGCCGTTTCCGAGGATGCACACGAAGCTGGCGCCGCGATTTCTGAATTGCGGGCCCTGGGTCCCATAGGTCTGCAAAGTCTCCTGGAAGCGAACCGCGAGGCGATCGATCAGCACGTCGCCAACCCTACACTTAAGTCGACATCTGATTGGTTGAGGATCACAACGGCACTCGATGGTGTCAGCCAGCAGAAAGATAGCTACCTGTCGGGTCTTTATTGGTACACGAGTCTTTCGGACGCACGTAGGGCCGCGACAATCGTAGGCAAGCCTATCCTGTCACTGCGACTGCTCGGCAAGCTCACTGACGAGTTGAGCTGCGCAAATAGTCGCTTCTTCCGAACGGTGCTTTATTCCAATGCAACCGTCGCTCAATCGTTGCGTGAACGGTTCGTACTTCACTGGGAAAGCGTACGGGCTGTGCCATTGATTACGATCGATTTTGGCGATGGACGAAAAATACAGCGAACGATCACCGGCAACAGCATTCACTACATACTCGACAGTGAGGGCCGTCTGTTGGACGCGTTGCCTGGACTATATGGTCCAACCGCGTTCCTGGCAGGACTGGCGGACGCCGAGACAATTTTCCAGCAAATACGCGCCAGCCAACCTGAGCGGCGATTACTCTTGCTAAACACTTACCATCGGAATCAAATCAACAAGATCTCGATTGCCTGGTTGAAAGATATCCAACAAATTGGTGGCAGGGCGCCAGAGGGTGTTTCGATTGAACGAGGTCAGTATGGTGAAGCTCTCAGGGTGATGCCACTTGCGGTTTCTAAAGCGATGACTGAAACGACAATGCTACGGGCGATGACGGCAGGCTCGGACGAGCTCGGGAGAATTACTGATGAAGCAACCTGGAAAAAAATCGCCGCACTTCATCGTGATGAAACCAAACTCGATGAACGCAGCATTACCTTGATAAGACGTCAAACTCACGCTCTGCCGGATGCAGCGAAATCTTTACCCGCATTGTTGCGTCAGTTTCAGGAACTGGTCGCGCTCGACACTGTTCGAAACGAATATCGCATGCACACCAGGATTCACGCCTGGCTCGTTTTCGATCGCGCGCGCAGTGATGTCGCGGCATTCAATGAAAAGGTTTATGCGGAACTCTTCATTACTCCAAAATCTGATCCATGGCTCGGATTGCTTCCTTCTGATGTCTATACCGGCTTGGAGAATGGTGGGGTGGTGGTGAAGTAGAAAGGAGCGGCGGGCAGCAAAAGAAATCATTGGTCAGTTATCATTTGACAGTTATCAATTATCAGTTCGAAGAGACCACCGACTTCATGTCGGTGGTACTTCAACTTCAACCTACAGCGGAATCGTTGTTAATCCTCGGCGCGCTCCGCGCGCCGAAGGGAATTGTGAGGTCTGGGTTGTAGGTGAAAACTGAAACACCACCGACATGAAGTCGGTGGTATCCAATTGATAATTGATAACTGACCAATGATTTCTTTTTCTGCTCCTGCTTCCTGTTCCTGATCCCCTGCTCTTGCCTGCTGCTCCTGCCCCTGTGGTAGTGTCTCACCAGCTTTTCCAACAAATTCATCAGAACAAGAGAGAATCACGAACTATGCGGCTACGAGTTATTCCGCTCACAGCACTGATATTTCTCACTTCATTCGCGCATTCCCAAACCCAAACGGTCCAACAACAGGTCCGCGACTTTCGTAAAGCAAATGAACATCGTCTGCTGCGCGAGTTTCTAAATCTTCTCTCGGTTCCAAACATCGCTGCCGATAACGTGAACATTCGAAAGAACGCGCAGGTGATCATGGAGATGATGAAACAGCGCGGCCTTAGTCCGCGATTATTGGAAGCACAAACCCCGAATACGCCGCCGGCGGTGTTTGCCGAATTGAAAACTCCGGGTGCTACACGCACACTGATTCTCTACGCCCATTACGACGGGCAGCCAACCGATCCAAAGCAATGGTCAGGTAGCTTGCCCTGGCAACCTGTGTTTCGTTCAGCGGCCCTGGAATCCGGCGGGCAAACGATCGCACCACCAAATGCGACTGATGAGATTAATCCGGAGTGGCGAATCTACGGTCGCTCGGCGTCGGACGATAAAGCCGGCGTGATGACGATTCTCACCGCCTTCGAAGCTTTGAAGGCTAAAGGAATCGCCCTGACGTCGAACATCAAGTTTTTCTTTGAAGGCGAAGAGGAGGCCGGATCACCTCACCTCATTGAAATCATCAAGGCTAATAAAGAACTACTCGAAGCGGATGCGTGGATCATTTGTGATGGACCCGTACATCAATCCGGAAAGAAACAAGCGGTGTTCGGTGTACGAGGAGACCAGAACGTCGACATTACAGTTTACGGTGCCAAGCGACCACTCCACAGCGGACACTATGGAAACTGGTCGCCAAATCCCGCATCAGAGTTGGCCCTGTTACTGGCTTCAATGAAAGACTCGGATGGCAAGGTAACAATCAACGGTTGGTACGACGACGTCGAACCTTTGGGAGAACTCGAGCGAAAGGCAATCGCCGAGGCGCCGCAATACGATCCGGAGCTAAAAACTCAGTTGGGCTTGGCGAGAACCGAAGGTGGAGGAAAAACACTTCTCGAACTGCTCAATCTTCCCTCTTTGAACATCAATGGATTTGGTAGTGGCGATATCGGATCATTGGCTCGCAACATTATCCCGACAACAGCGACTGCCGTATTGGATTTGAGATTGGTGAAAGGAAATGATCATAAACGCCAGGTTCAACGTTTGATCGACCATGTTCGCAAGCAGGGCTACTTTGTAATCGATCGGGCACCGACCAATGAAGAGAGATTGCAACACCCGCGAATTGCGACGATCGTCGCTCGCGAAGGAGGCTACAACGCTGAGCGAACCCGGATGGATTTACCGATTTCGCTTGCGGTTATCGCTGCTGTTCAATCGACCTCAGATCAGCCCATTGTGAAACTCCCGACATCTGGTGGGAGCCTGCCTCTGTCGATCATTACTGATAATCTGAAGACTGTGACGATCACCGTTCCAATTGCCAACTACGACAACAACCAACACGCGGAAAATGAAAACCTGCGCATACAGAACCTTTGGAACGGAATCGAAATGTATGCAGCGGTGATGACAATGCGGCGGTAGGGGAAAAGGAAAAAAGGGAAAGGGAAAGAGGGTAAAGCGAAGGAGCGACCTTTAAACGTTGCCCTCTTCGCCTTTCTCTTTTTCCCTCTTCCCCTTTTTCCCTGGTCTCTTAGAAAGTGCAGCCGTAAGCTTTCATCGACTGCTTCGCGTTATCCAATTGCGTTTTGCAAATAGAGGCGAGCGTCGCTTTTGTCTGCGGGTTCTGAGCTAAGTCGTGCCATGACTTTCGCCACTGGGCCAGACCGGTGTTGAACGTGGCTCGCTGAGCTTCGGGTACCTTGTCTTTTACGCAAGCTTCATACGACTTAAGAAATGCATCGCACTCAGCTACTCCAATTGAATCAGAGCTGCTAGCCGTCGTCGTCGCTGGCGACGTCGCAGGCTTA
>DATJKB010000049.1:0-8484 GCA_035491875.1 Pyrinomonadaceae bacterium
GGTCGCGATGGAGGTAACAATCGGACGTGTGATGAATCTTGCGGCAAAGGCTGGAATCCCGAAGCCGCCGCGTTCATATCCGGCCATGGCATTAGGCACGAGCGAAGCTTCGCCATTGCAAGTCGCTTCGGCTTACACGGCATTTGCGAACCTGGGTTCACGCACTACGCCGATCGCAGTTAATCGCATCACGACAGGCGACGGAGTAACGCTCGCTGCGCCTTCCACGCAACGCAACGAAGTTCTTAAGCCCGAAGTCGCCTACGTCATGACTTCGTTTATGAAAGATGTTGTGAACCGTGGCACTGCGGCCAAGGTCAGATCGCGCGGGCTGAAGGGAGTGCTGGCAGGGAAGACGGGAACGTCGCGTGATGGATGGTTTGCTGGTTACACGCCGAATCTCGTGTGCGCCGTTTGGGTTGGATTTGATGATGGATCTCAATTAGGTCTCACCGGGGCTAATTCTGCATTGCCGATTTGGAGCGACTTCATGAGTGTCGCTTTAGCTGACCACCCGGAGTGGGGCGGCGACTGGGAAAGACCGGCCGGTGTTGAGGAAGTTGAGATCAATCCGAAGACGGGTGCAGTCGCAACGCCCGAAGATGTTGATAGACGACCCGAGTTGTTTATCAACGGCACTGGTCCAAACACCGAGCCTGCTGAAACGGCCGAGCCAAGTCCCGATGAACTGCAGCAACCAACACCCGACGAGGGGCTTCCGGCTGAGCCATCGCCACAACCTTCGCCGTCACCTCCGAAATCAAAACCGACGCCTGAAGGTGCGCGTTTAGAAGGAACGATTACGCTCGATATCGATCCGACCACTGGTTTGATTGCAGTTGAGTCGTGCCCTGTGGTGAGGACGAGAACTTACGTTTTGGGAACTGAGCCGAAGAGATTCTGTGGACCGGAGTATCACAAGCTTAAGACTGTCGATCCCGGAGCTTCACGACCTCGAACGGTGGCGACGCCGCACAGATAAGGATGAAGCGATTTCGGATTTCGGAATGCGGATTTCGGATTTTGTGGTTTTGAATTAGAAACTTTAACAGGGGCATCGCCGACAAGCTACGTGTCCAAACCGAAAGAGCAACTTTATTAACACGAAATCCGAAATCCGAAATCGCTTCATCCTTTTCTAAGCGCTGCGTGCAAAGTTTCTATCGCCAGGGTTGCGGCGTGATGTTTTCGCGACGGCAACCCCCCAACGGCGTTAAGTAGATCAGCTTTGGTAAGTTGCAGGGCCTTCGTGATCTCCTGGCCGTGAAGTAGTTCCGTCAGCACCGAGCCACAAACAATCGTTGGCGGACATCCGTACGCTAGAAACTTTACCTCTTCGATTCTTTCGCTCCGCACTGACAACGACAGTCGCAGGCGGTCGCCACACATGGGGTTTGTTTCTTCCGCAGACGCGTCTGCTGCGTACAGTTCGCCGGCGTTGCGCGGATGAGCCAGGTGATCTTTGAAAGTTGCGGAGTAGGTCATGAGCACCTAGGGCTTGAAGATGCCCTCGAGACGCCGACTTGAGGAGAGTCTGTCAAATTCAACTTTCTCATTCTCCCCAGGCTTCAGCCTGGGGTCTAAAGGCTCTCATTCTCAGGGAACCGTTTCAACGGTTTCCCGACAATCGGTGGGCATCAAAAGAGAAACCGTTGAAACGGTAACTTCTCTGATTCGAAAACGATTGCCCCAGGCGGAAGCCTGGGAGAATAGAAGCGGTCCGCGCTCTACCTGGATGACTTAACCGATTGCAATTCTCGATGCGCCTTCTTATTCAATGGTGACAACTCTCGCAATCTTCCAACCGCATCTATCAACACTTCAACCGTGTAATCGACGTCTTCAACCGTATTGCCTTTACCAAAACTGAAACGAATCGCTCCACGCGCATCCTCCCTACTAAGACCCAGCGCGCGGATGACGGGCGACGGCTCGAGCGTGCCCGAAGAACACGCCGAACCAGTCGACACGGCGATACCTTTCAGATCCAGGTTGATGAGCAATCCTTCGCCTTCGATAAAGCGGAACGAAATATTAGAAAGATGTGGCAGACGGCTCTCACGATCTCCGTTCAGATCAATGTCATCGATCGATTCCGAAACCCTTTGTTCGAACGCGTCGCGCAACGCAAGGTCGTGCGCGTTCCTCGAAGCCATCTCCTCAGCGGCGAGCTTCGCGGCAGTCCCAAAACCAACAATCGCGGCAACGTTCTCTGTGCCGGCGCGGCGTTCACGTTCCTGATGCCCGCCTACTATTTGCGGTGCCAATCGGACTCCACGCCGGATGTACAACGCAGCGATACCTTTTGGTCCATACAGCTTGTGACCAGATAACGTCAGTAGATCTACCCCGAGATCCTCGACGTTCACTCGCACACGGCCTGCGGCCTGGACCGCGTCGGTGTGAAACCAGATCTTCTGACCACGCCCGCGTGCAGCACGAACTTCGGCGGCAATTTCACCGATTGGTTGAATGCTGCCAATCTCATTATTCGCCATCATCACACTGACGAGTACTGTGTCGTCGCGTAGCGCCGAACGAACATCGTCGGTGCGAACAATACCGTTTCGATACGCCGGCAAACGCGTCACTTGCCAATCATGTTTCTCGAGCACATCACAGACACCCCGAATCGATGGGTGTTCAATCGCCGAAGTAATGATGTGCTTTCCGGAAGAACCGGCGATTTCGGTGACCCCGCGCAGCGCGAGGTTATTCGCCTCTGTCCCCCCAGATACAAAAACAATCTCATTCTGCTTGGCGCCTATCAGTGAAGCGACCTGACGCCGCGCTCGATCGACAGCAGCGCGGGCTTGTTGACCATAACCATGAACACTGGAGGCGTTTCCGAAGTTCTCACCGAAATAGGGAAGCATTGCCTCTACGACCCGTTGGTCGACGGGTGTAGTGGCGCTGTGATCCAGGTAAATTGGGCGTTGTGACATTGAATTTGTGGCCTTTGTCGTCTGGGGATTCCAACCTCGAGTGCCCCTGACGCATCAGACGAGCGGTCTCATCCTGCGCTTCTCGTTTACGCGAGTCTAGGAAGGTGCGTTGGGGAGCGTCAAGCATAATTAGATTGTCCCATTAAAGATACAGGTGTTAGCATTCGGTCGTTGCTAAGGTTGGCTCTCCCAAGACACTTACGGCGATTTGATGGTCGTAAATTTTGGAAGGACTAAACAAAATGAAATACTCCAGATTTCCCCTGGCTCTAGTGTTGGCATTGACCGTAACCGCCGTCGGAATGCCTTCCGTATCCGGTGTTGCTGCGGCATCACAGGGTCAGTCAACGGCGCTGGAACGCGGTTATCGAACAGGTTACTCAGACGGTTACAACGCAGGTTTCCGAGACGTCACTGAGAACCGAGCGAATAACTATCAAAACAACGTTGAGTACCAACGCGCAGATCGTTCTTACAATCAAGTTTGGGGACCACTCGAGGATTATCGTGATGGTTACCAGCAGGGATTCGAAGCGGGATACGCGTCCGGCTACGATAAAAGAACATTCGATTCGACCCTTCCAAACGGTTTCAAGAAGCGCGGTTCGGTCCAGGTAACAGCGACAGTTGCGGGGACCCCTGATCGCTCCGCAGACACGACAGCGCCAACTAACAGCGGAACGGCTGACACGACAACCAATTCCGGAACGGTGGACACGACGGCGTCGACTAATGCCGGAGGAAATTCGTCAGCAAACATTTCTATTCCGCGTGAAACGGTTTTGGTTCTGGAACTTATGAACTCGCTTTCAACGGATATCACCCAACCAGGAGATCGTTTTCAAGCGCGAGTTCTTCAGCCTGGTAACTTGTCATCGGCGATTGTCGATGGTCATGTGAGTTCAGTTAAGCGACCCGGAAAGGTGAAGGGTGTTGCTCAACTTCAGCTCACCTTCGATCAGATCCGGTTCGAGAATCGTGCGACGACTCTCCGCGCCCAACTGGTTGAAGTCGTCCCGATGGGCCGTCAGGACGATACACAGGTGGATCCTGAAGGTGGTGTCCGTGGCAATGATTCGTCGAAGGATGATGTCGCGAAAGTAGGCGCAGCGACCGGCATCGGCGCAATTATTGGCGCGATTGCTGGTGGTGGAAAAGGCGCAGCAATAGGCGCCGTCATTGGTGGTGGTGTTGGGACCGCCGGTGTGATGAGCCAGCGCGGCAAAGACATCCGTCTGGAGCAAGGTCAACAGTTGAAGATTCGTACTTCGACTGAAACGAACGTTCTGTAAAGCATTGCCGATTGTAGATTGCCAATTGCCGATTGATCGCCAATCTCCAATCGGCAATCAAAAATCGGCAATCGGCAATGTTTCTAATCGCTCTTCTGACAGACTTTGGAACGGCCGACTATTTCGTCGGGTCAGTCAAAGGCGTCATCCTCTCCATCAATTCCGACGCAACCGTTGTTGATATCACTCACGAAGTTCCACCTCAGGACATTGAGATAGGAGCCTTCACTCTCTTCGCAGCCCACGCCGCTTTTCCTCCGAGTACAATCTTCGTCGCTGTTGTCGATCCTGGTGTTGGTTCGCAGCGCAGGCCCATTATCGTCAGTCGTAACGGACAGTTTTTTGTTGGACCTGACAACGGTCTTTTCAGTTATCTCTACGATACGGGTCCACACCAAACGATCCACCTAACGAACGAAGAGTATTTCCGACATCCGGTGAGTCCTACCTTTCATGGTCGAGATGTATTCGCTCCGGTCGCAGCGCATTTGTCGAAAGGTCTCGATGCAACTGTGTTTGGACCGATCGTTACGGACGAAGTTCGCTTGCCAATCGCGCTGCCAACGAAATTGAAAGAACATTTGTGGGCGGCGCAGATTATTCATATCGATCGCTTTGGCAACTGCGTGACAAACATCACCCGCGAACTTCTCACCGCCGAGAAACAGAAGACCGCCAGATTGAAAGTAAAAGAAAAGACGATCACTTCATTCAGAAGTTTCTTCGTGGAGGAGGATGCGAAGGAAAAACTGTTTGCCGTGTGGGGCAGCGCAGGTTTTCTTGAAATCGCCGCGCTGAATCGTTCAGCAGCGAAAAAGTTGAAGGTCAAACGTGGTGATCTGGTTAGACTTGAACTCTCAGAACGCTAACCCAGATCCACCGATTCCCGCAGATTAGAAAATTGCCGATTGCCGAATAGCTTTTTGGCGCTTTTTCAATCGGCAATCGGCAATCGGCAATGTCTTCAATTGGCAATCGGCAATGCTTTTGTTATCTTCCAAGCAATCCAAAACTTTATGGCTGAAACGGTAAAAGATCCTCCCGCCACTGCGTCCTCCTCAACTGGACTTCGAGGAGTTGTTGTCGGCGCATCTACGGTTTCCGATGTTGTCGGTGACAAAGGGCAACTCATCTACCAGGGTTACGATATCCACGACCTGGCTAAGCATTCCAACTTTGAAGAAGTCGCTTTTTTGCTTTGGAACAAGCGGTTACCCAAACAGAGTGAACTTGACGAGTTGAAACGCGAGATTGGCGCGTCTTATCGCGTGCCTAATGAAGTAATCGAGGTGCTGCGACATACGCCGACCGATGCGGATCCCACAGATGTTTTGCGAACTGCTGTTTCAGCTCTTGAGTTTTACGATCCGAAGGCTCGCGACATTTCTTTGGAGGCGAGCCGGAGAACCGCTATCAAGTTGACGTCTCAGTTTCCGACTCTGGTGGCGGCCGCCGATCGCTTACGCCGCGGCCTCGAACCAGTTGAACCCTTGTCTGACGAGAACATCGCGACAAATTTCCTCTACATGTTGAGGGGCGAAAGGCCATCGGCTGAAGATGCAAAACTCTTCGACGTCTGCCTGATCCTTCACGCTGACCACGAATTAAATGCCTCGACATTTACAGCACGTGTGGTTGCTGGAACGCTCGCTACTGTTTATGCCTCGGTCGTGGCCGCGATTGGTGCGCTCTCCGGTCCTTTGCACGGAGGAGCGAACACGAACGTGATGAGAACCTTGCTGGAGATCGGCGAGCTCGATCACGTGGAAAGCTTTTTGAAGTCTGCGCTGGCTTCGAAGCGAAAGATCATGGGTTTCGGCCACGCTGTCTATAAAACAGAAGATCCGCGCGCCACGCACCTGCGTCAGTTTTCGAAAGAAACAGGTGAGCGGGCGGGAGATACGAAGTGGTACGAGATGTCGCGCAAGCTGGAAGAGTTAATGATGCGCGAGAAGGGGCTGTACCCGAACGTCGATTTCTATTCGGCTTCAACGTACTACATGATGGGTATCCCGCTTGAGCTCTACACGCCGATCTTTGCAGTCAGTCGCATTACGGGTTGGACTGCTCACATCCTCGAACAATACGCCGACAACAAACTCATTCGCCCACGGGCTGACTACGTTGGACCACGTGATGTTCAGTACCTGCCGATTGAACAACGGTAACTCAACCGATCTCAACATTCTCTGCGTTCTAGCGTCAAAGTCCGGAGAGAGCCGCTTTAAATCACTAGGGCGATTCGACGTTCATCCGATTCAACTGCAGAACGGGAGCGAAGCGACCGATGTCAACGTGCATTGGATTATCCGTTGGTTGGCATCGGTCGCTTCGCTCCCGTTCTGTAGTTGAGTGTTTTGTTGAGCCTCTTTTGCCTTCGTGAATCGTTCAATCCGCGTACGATTTAGTTAATCGGCTCCAGCTCAAAGACACACTTCAAATCACAAAACATTAACCACTCCCCACACGCTTCTCTTCAGAAGTCAGCTTCATCATCTCGGGCGTTGCAGATACAAAAGGCAGTTTCCAGGTAATTACGATCGATAGAACCACCGCTACAGTGGCCGCCGCGCCGCCTTCCAATCCATAACTGCCGCCAGTGAGCCAAGCTGGTCCAACATCCTCAGGCTTTAAAAATGTGGCCCCAACCAGATGCAGTCCACTGACAGGCAAGCCGAAGAAAGATCCAAGCGCCCAGTTCCATGCCCAGTGGACGCCGAGCGGAAACCACAAGCTGCGGGTTCGCAGGTACGCAACTGCCAGCCAGATCCCGGCCAACACAGTGTTTGCGAAAGTAACACCCGGCACAACATTAGGATTCCAAAGGTGGCCCAACGCAAACGGCACAGAGGTCAGCAGCACCCCGAGTAATGCGAGCTGAGCACGCGTAAAAGTCTGTAACGGATATCCTCTGAAAGCTGCTTCCTCAGCGAGTGCCGCGAAAGTGAACAGAAACGCTGAGCCAACTAAGGCTCCTGCAATACGCCCTGGTGAGTGCGCGGTGTTTAGTCCAAACCTTAATCCGCCGCCGACAATGGCAATCAACGCCGCAATTGCGAGAGACCCGATCCCGATTGCCGAGCCGACCAGAAAATCCCGGACCCATTGCTTGTGAAGCGTCAGGCCCAGCGCGCGCCAGGGCAGTCCTTCCAGCAGTCGATTGCAGAGATAGCCGGCTATTAACGCGGCCGACAAATCCGGCACTTTGCCAATCAGACTCTGGAAGAACTCTGCATACGGAACGCGTGGAACGACATTGTGCAACAGTGCGTAGGCGACGCGAATACCAGTGGTGACTGCCAGCGTAATGAAAATGAAGGCAAATGCGAATATGAGAAACCGGAAGCCACTGCGAAGTCGGCCATATTCGTTTAGGAAGATTTTCTGAAGGCCCATATTTGGAGTGACGCATTCTAGCTTAACTGCGGCTCGTCTGAACATCAGCCCCTAAACTATAGTGTGTTAGACTTTTGACCCGTTCGCATGAATAAAACCCACGAAAATCTGGATGTGAATTACAAGAAGCGACGCCGTCGCCGGGCGTTGTTGTGGGCCCTCGGAATTACGGTGGCCCTGTTACTCGCGATCATCGTTTCTCAACAACTGTGGCTATGGACCGTACTGCGACCGGATACCGCTTCTGAAACTCTTCTGCTGTTCGCGCTATCGACACTGAACTTCGTCGCGTTCGTCGTCTTCTTTTTTATCTTCGTTCGCAATCTTCTTAAACTGCGTCGCGAGCGTCAGGAGCGGCAGCTCGGATCGAAAGTAAAGACCCGACTGTTGGTGTACTTCATCTCGATCAGCTTTTTGCCGATCACGGCGATGGCCGCCTTTTCGTATCTGTTTCTCAATCGCTCCCTCGAAAAATGGTTTTATCCGTTCCCCGAGGGTTTGGTCCAACAAGCGAGTGAAGCCAGGGAAGAAACACTCTCAAATCAAATCAAGACTCTTCGACAAACAGCATCGCTGGCGGTGATGTTGCTCAATCGGCTACCAGCAGCAGAAAGACAGGCGACACTCGATCAACTACTTCAATCGAGTCAGTTATCTGGAGTAGAGATTGCGACTAGCGATGGCCAGGTGGTAGCTCGCTCACGCGCGAACCTGACGCCGTCTGACGTCGAGAAGCTCGAGAGTCTTTTTGATCAGGCGCGGCGGACCGGCCCATCGGTTGGTGATCAGTTAGCCGATGGCAGAGAATTCGACGTGCTCGCAATGCGTCTCAACGCAAACGAGACTTTGAT
>DATJKB010000050.1:0-4238 GCA_035491875.1 Pyrinomonadaceae bacterium
GAATCACAGCCGCGTCGTACACTTCGTCGACGTAGTATTTGTTTTCCAGAATGCTCGGTAGTTGCAACAGCGGACGTTTGCGGAAGATCCACCAACCTATTCCAATTCCTGCGAAAGCAATTAACACCGACAGCGCCGCCAGCATCCGTTCCTGAGAGATCTCCTCCGCACTGTGTGTCGCGTGGCTAGCTCCGGTTAGTGCTGTTTCCGCCTCGGTGGCCCTATGTTCCGTAGTGACCGGCGCTGAGGCTTCACCTTCGATGTGCGACTCGGGTGCACCAGCGGGTACGTGAGCGACGACTGGCTCAAGCCTATGCTCGATGTAATTCAGATCCTTTTCGGTAACAAGGGAACTGAGAGCGTAGGGCACGCCGATGAAACCGCCGATAGTCGACAGCACTGCGAGGACGATCAACGGGACTGTCATGAGCCATGGTGATTCGTGTGGTTCAGGAGCACCGTGATGATCGTGTGCGTGTGAAGTGTCTTCGCTCGCGTCGAGATGTGCGTCACGAAATCGTTCTTCTCCCCAGAACGTCATCACCATCATCCGCGTCATGTAGATGGCGGTGAGCAATGCGGTGAGCGCCCCAATACCCCACAGAATCTTGCTAAACGTCGGCGAAGGTAAGCCGAACGATGGCGCACTCCACGCCTTCCAAAGTATTTCATCTTTTGAAAAGAATCCGGCAAAGAAGGGAATGCCGCAGATCGCGAGCCAGCCGGTGACCATGGTCGCGAAGGTGATTGGCATGTACTTCCGAAGTCCTCCCATGCGCCGCATATCCTGCTCATGGTGCATGCCGTGGATAACTGAGCCGGAACCGAGAAACAGTAGTGCTTTGAAGAATGCGTGAGTGATGACGTGAAAGATGGCAGCTATAAATGCGCCGACACCACACGCTAAAAACATGTAACCCAATTGAGAAATTGTCGAATACGCGAGCACTTTCTTGATGTCGTTCTGTGCGAGGCCGATCGTCGCGGCAAACAAAGCCGTGGCGGCTCCAATCACGGCGACGATAAACATCGCGGTTGGCGCGTGCGTGAAGATCGCCGAGCAACGAACGATCATGTAGACGCCTGCGGTCACCATTGTCGCCGCATGGATCAATGCGGAGACAGGAGTTGGTCCAGCCATCGCATCAGGCAGCCAAACGTACAACGGTATCTGAGCACTCTTGCCTGCTGCGCCCACAAAGAGAAGCACGGCAATAGACGTTACCCCGCCGGCAAATATCGCATGCCACGTGAACGCTTCCACCGGTCGATTGGCAATAACCTGTAATGCGCTTTCGATAACTCCACCGGCGCCGGCGTGCGAAAAGAAACTGACAGAGCCGGTCAACATGAATGTCAGCAAGATGCCGAGGACGAAGCCCCAATCGCCGACGCGATTTGTAATGAACGCCTTCTTAGCAGCGTCGCCGGCTTCCTTTCGTTCGAGGTAGTAGCCAATCAGCAGGTATGAACAAAGGCCCACGCCTTCCCATCCGACAAACATCAAAACCATGTTGTCGGCGAGAACCAGCGTCAACATCGCGAACATGAAAAGATTGAGGAACGCGAAGAATCGATAGAAGCCCGCCTCGCCATGCATGTAGCCAACGGCGAACATGTGGATCAGAAAGCCGACAAATGTGATGAAGAGTGCGTAAGTGCCGCTGAGCCGGTCCATGCCGAGGGCGAAGTCGGCACGAAAGCGTCCGACCTGTAACCAGGTCCAGATATGGTCGACCACGGGGGCGTCGCCGTTAAGGGCCCCGCCGGATTTGAAGGCCAGGTAGAACGAAACGATCGTGGAGATGGCAACAGCGCCGCACGCGACAATGCCGATGAAACGTTCATCACGCACACGGCGACCGATGAACCAGTTGATGGCTGCACCCGCTAGCGGGGCGAAGATGATTATGCTGAGGAGGTTGTTTTCCAAAAGTTTTGTAAGTCGCGGTGTTTGTAAAGTACTGGTCTTTGGTTCAGGTCTTCGGCATTTCGTCCGAGGTTAGAATTCTCCTAAGGCCAAAGACCAAGATCTCAGATCTCAGATCTCAGATCTCAGATCTCAGATCTCAGATCTCAGATCTCAGATCTCAGATCACTACAACTTCAAAATACTCGCCTCATCCACATCAAGCGTCTCCCGGTTGCGGAAGATGGCGATGATGATCCCCAGTCCAACTGCTGCCTCTGCCGCCGCGACCGTCATGACGATAAAAACAAACAATTGTCCAGTTACATCGTGGAAGAAACTCGAAAAAGCAACGAACGTGAGATTCACCGCATTCAACATCAGTTCAACGCACATGAACATCGCAATCACGTTCCGTTTGATGATCACTCCCGCAACGCCAATCGTGAACAGGATGGCTGACAGTGCCAGATACCAGGAAAGTTGTGGAACCATATTCAGTCTCGTTTTGTTGGATCGTGGTCGTCAGGGACGCCCATCACTTCAGCCACCTCGTCGCTGCCGTGAGCTTCAACGGCCCTTGTGTCATCAAGAGCAATAGTTGGATCAAACATATGAAGGGGTAGCACCTGGGCCCCGGGAACGACAGCCGCGCCCGGCGGAATTTCCTTAATTCGGCGCGCCAGGGTCATCGCGCCAACAATTGCCATCAACAACAAAATCGAAGTGATCTCGAACGGCAACAGGTACTTCGTAAAAAGAGCCGATCCGATCGACGAGGTTAATCCGGTGTCGGACACGCTGCTTAAGGGCCTGACTGGAGACCTGTCGACAAACCAAATGATGAACGTAGCTTCCGCGATGAGTATCGCAGCAAGCACAACGGCGACGGGCACGAGAAATCCGAGCCGGGAACGTCGTCGCTCCTCTTGTTCGACATTCAGCAACATGATGACGAAGACGACGAGCACCATGATCGCGCCGGCGTAAACGACGACCTGGACAGCAGCGATAAAAGGCGCAGCCAGCATGACGTACAAGCACGCCAACGAGATGAATACTCCTATTAGCGAGATAGCGCAGTAGAGTGGATTACGTTGCGCCACGACAGCTATCGCGCATCCGATAGCGAGTCCGGCGAATAGTATGAAGAGCAGTACAAGCATCGACGAGAACGACAGTAGATCACATAAAGAACATCATTAGCGTTGCTGTCAGGAATATGCTGAACAGCGCAACGGGTAGCAAAAACTTCCAACCAAAATTCATCAGCTGATCGAAACGAAAACGAGGCAGTGTGCCTCTAAGCCAGATGTACAGAAACAGAAAGAAGATCACCTTCAGCAGAAAACCGATCACTCCAACCAGTCCAAATAAGAAAGTGCCGCGGCCAAACAGATCCTCAGCAAACGGGACATTCCAACCACCCAGGAACAAAGTGGTAGCCAACATCGACACCGTAAACATGTTGATGTATTCGGCGAGAAAGAAGAGCGCAAACTTCATAGCGCTGTATTCAGTATGAAATCCTGCTACCAGTTCTGTTTCGGCTTCTGGCAGATCAAAGGGCACTCGGTTGGTTTCAGCGATTGCCGCAATCAGATAGACGATGAAGCCAAGCGGATGAAGGAAGATAAACCATCGGAAGCCATGCCAGGCCGACTGCGTCTCGACGATCTTCTGCAGGTCGAGGGTGCCCGCCAGCAGGATCACTCCAATCAGGCTGAGCCCAAGTGCGAGTTCATATGAAATCATTTGGGCCGACGAGCGAAGGCCACCCATCAAGCTGTATTTATTATTCGACGACCACCCAGCCAACATGATCCCATACACCCCGACAGACGTGACTCCTAAGACATAAAGCAGCGCAACGTCGAAGCGCGCGATCGATAACGGGATCGTGCCAATCAAAGGAATATAGGTTTCTGGTCCAAAGGGATAAACGATCATCGTCATCAACGCAGCCATTGTCGCTATCACTGGCGCGAGGAAATAGATGAAGCGTGTCGACTTGTCAGGAACAATGTCTTCTTTGAGGATGAACTTCAGGAGATCTGCGAACGGCTGCAACATGCCGCCGTAGCCGACGCGATTGGGACCAAGCCTGCCCTGAATGAATGCCAGCACCCGTCGCTCAGCCAGGACGGTGTACGCAACAATCAGCAATACGACTGTGAACGCAATCGTGATCGCGACGAACTTAAGACCAATGTCGAGAATAGTCGCCCAGTCCATGAACTTATTGCCGATTGCCGATTGCCGATTGCCGATTTACAGACATCGTTACCATCGAGTGGGTGGCTCTATAAGACGTTTACCGGTCGCCAAC
>DATJKB010000051.1:0-7922 GCA_035491875.1 Pyrinomonadaceae bacterium
CGCTTCTAACCGCTTTGTAAACTCGCGCTCTTCCAAATCCTGGCAATCTTAATTCTTGATCGGCTAGCGCGATACCGCGTAAAGCTTGTCGAGCAATACTGGAAAGGATCTTATCGTTATGGGTGTGCGAAAGAAGATTACAGTGGTCGGTGCGGGCAACGTTGGGGCGACGGCCGCGCATTGGCTCGCGGCAAAAGAGCTCGGTGACGTTGTGCTTGTCGATATTGTGGAAGGCGTACCCCAGGGCAAGGCTTTGGATCTTGCACAGGCGGCGCCCATTGAAGGCTTTGATGTTCGGCTCACCGGCGCAAACACTTACGACGGCACAGAGAATTCAGATGTTGTGATTATCACCGCCGGACTTCCGCGCAAACCCGGAATGAGCCGCGACGATCTGCTGAAAACAAATGCCGAGATCGTCTCGAAGGTAGTTGATGAAGTGGTGCGCCGCTCGCCGAATTCGATTCTGATCATTGTGTCGAATCCTCTCGATGCGATGTGCCAGGTGGCGCTACGTCGTTCCGGATTTCCGAAACATCGGGTGATCGGAATGGCGGGTGTTCTCGATTCGGCCCGCATGCGTTGTTTTCTCGCCGAGGCTTTAGATGTGTCGGTTGAGAACGTAACTGCATTCGTGCTCGGCGGACACGGTGACACGATGGTCCCGCTGCCGAGATTTTCAACTTGCGCAGGTATCCCGATTACGGAGTTGCTCCCCAAGGATCAGATCGATGCCATTGTGAAGCGGACGGCTAACGGCGGCGCTGAAATCGTCGCGCTATTGAAAACAGGATCGGCTTACTACGCGCCCTCAGCTGCAGCAGTGGAGATGACTGAATCGATCCTGAAAGACAAGAAGAAGATCTTGCCGTGCGCTGCGTACCTTGAAGGCGAGTATGGAATCAACGGGCTCTATGTGGGCGTGCCGTGCAAACTCGGCGCAAAAGGGCTCGAGCAGATTATTGAAATCAACCTGCTGGCGGAAGAGAGAATCGCTCTTCAGAAGAGTGCATCAGCTGTGCAGGAGCTGGTAAATGTGCTCGGCGTGTAATTCTTTGGAGTGCGACGGCCTGGCCTCGCTTTTTTAAGTCGAGACTATGTGCCAGGTGCGATATAACAAAGCGACGCCAGGCCGTCGCACTCCAAAAGAAACAGGGGCACGCGGAAGCGTGCCCCTCTTAGTTACAGCCCCCCTGAGTTATTAGCCCGCCTTGATTCTAGCTGGCACCAAGCCGCGTGAATGCAACGTAGATTTTTTGCGCGCACGTTTCTTGGACTTTGAAGAAACAACTACCACTGGCATATAGCTTCTCACTACGTTCACAGTAAAGTTGTTCATCGTCTGGTTACCGGCAATAATCCCCGGTGGTTCTGATCCGCGCGCCGGCGGCGCGGATGTTGTGCGCACTGTTTTGGACTTCGCAGAAGCAGCTCCGTGGCTGGTTGGCACATTTACCGTAACCGTTTTGATCGTATGGTTATCTGCCCCATCAGTACAATCGATCGTAATCGTATAAACGCGACCCGATCCTGAGCCTGAACGTTCCGACCGAAGCATAACGTTGTGTTCATCGACGATTGACCAGTCAGGCGAAGTATCACCATCGCCAAGACCGTTGACGGGCTCGTTACTCCGAACAGACAGAACGCAAGTGCCGCCTGAGCTGCAGGTATCAGACGTGTTGTAGTCAATGTGGATTGGAACCATTTGGTGATTCGGTGGCCACAGCACGTTTGGTGATGCTGCGACGCCCGAAACATCAGGTCCCGTCGCGTCGACGACAGTTACTGTTGCTGTTGCCTGTGACGTCGCGCCACTCGGATCCTTCACTGTCAACAACACGTTTGTCGCTCCCAACGGATATGGACCAGCAGGTGATTGAGTAATCACTAGCGGATCGCCATCCGGATCAAACGAGCCATCATCGACTGATGCGTTCGCTGTGCAGTCTGGACCAGCGTCGACCGTTACGTTCTTCGCTTTGGCGACCGGCACTTGATTCGGCGCTTCACAGTTAACGATGCAGCCCAGGATGTTCATCGTGTAGTTGTTTCCGATGCCACCGCCCGGGTTCACCTCATGCACGACGATCGTGTAAGTCTGACCGGTCGTGACGTTGAATGAGAACGCAGCGCCTGAAGCGCTACTGCCCGGATCGGCGTAGTAGTTTGCCGTTAGATTCGCCGGATTGAATGCGCCCTTGTAGACGACCGGGAAGAGATTGATGTTTCCCGCGCCCGTATTGATAGACATTGTCACACAAGAGTCACTGCAAGCGGTGAACGTGTAAGCGTCGAACTGTCGTACGCCGACATTTGTTTGGAGGCCTGGATTTGCCTTATCGACACCGCAACTGCTCGGTGGCAAGAACCGATTAATTCGGCCGACTTGCGTTCCGGTTATCGCACTCGTAAAGCCCGGAGGAACGGTCGGCGCTGTCGCGTCGAGCGTTGAAGGAATACTCCTGGTCCGTCCGGTTTGCACGGTAAACGTCAACACCTTCGGACTTGGTCCACCGGCATAGTTCACTGTCAAGGTGAAGTGCACCAGCAAAGGACACGGCGCGTCACTCGCAACAGTGAAGCGGTAAGGCGATAGGTTCAGCGAGTTTCCGCCGCCTGCTGCAAGGTCTGGATACGCCGAAGTATTTGGCGTGTGAATCGTGATACCAGGAGTTGATGTAGTCAGCGTCGCGGTGATGCTTGTTGCGTCCGCGACACCAAGGTTTTGCAGTTGAATATCGACACGAGCGCCTTCACCGGCGTCGATCGTGCCGTTTGCGTCACCAGGATCCTCGTTGGCATTAATGGATCCGAACGCGATATTAGCTGTGCCCTCAACGCCCAAGGCCTGGAATGCGTTGTAGGCCATGACGATGCCGGCGCCTGAGTCACGATCTACACCTGCCGCCTCGATATCAATTGCACTGCTCATCATCGCTGCGCGAATCTGAGCGTTTGTAAATGACGGGTTGGCTGATTTGAGTAATGCAGCAATCGCACCCGCGTGCGGTGCGGCCGCTGATGTTCCGTAGAACGGTGAAGGGAAGTTCCCAACGCCCGTTACCACGGTTCCGTCTGCTGCTGTTATGTCTGGCTTCTGCCTGAGGGTGCCACCAGTCGAGGAAAAATTCCCTGGTGTGTAGGGCGTTCTATCCGCTTGGAAGAAGACGCGGCGTGGTCCATCAGAACTGAAGAGTTCGGTCACGTTTGTTGAAACAAACGGATTCGGGAATGGTCCCACCGGATTCGGTGGCGTGCCGAACGGTAGATTTGCAGGAGACGCTGCGCAGGAGAACGCATTCACTGCCGCCGAGTGGCCGTGTGTTGTGCCCGCAGTCGCAATTTGTAGGCGGCCGCGATTTGTATTCAGATGCAGGAATCGTGCAGCAGCGGCATTCTTCTTCACGACAACTATTCGTGGATTCGCCGTGCTCTGGCTGATTTGTTCATATGGATCCTGCGTACCATTTTGAATATTGGTAGAGCTTGCAGCTACCGCGTTGCCTGCTGCATTCAAGCGGAAAAGATCGTAGTCGTTTGCAGAACCGCCTAACGGATCAGACCAGTAAAGACTGATCGGGCTAGCGGTATTAGCGACGATAAGGTTGTTGAAATTTTGACCGCCAAAGTTGTGCAAGCGGCCCACGGCGAGTGGAGCACCCGTTGGCCCGCCGTCAGCAAAGTCACCTTCCCACACTCCTGATGTCCCATCATTCAGATTGCCGGAGTTACCGGCTGACGAGAAATACATCGCGCCCAACGCAGTCACGTCGTTTACCGCCTGAATGACGACGCCACCGTTTGTATTGGTGGGCGCAAGCTGTCCATCCTGGAAAGGTGTCTCGACGAAATAGAAGACGTCGTCGATGATGATGTCGCAACCAGCAGTGCGAAGAGCACGAATGTTCTGTGCCATGCTTGTGATGCTGGTGAATCCTGTAGCGAAGAAAAGCTGTGCACCAGGAGCGATGTCGTGAACGATTTCCAACATCGCCGTTCCTTCATCACCTGAACCGGCCTGACCCGGTAGGACGGTCACTGGTCCAAGATCGCCAAGTGCCTGGCTTGCAGCGAGACTTGTGACGCCGTCCGACAGTACGCCGATTTTGACGCCCGTGCCGTCGGCATGAAATGTTCCCCGTGCAGCGAACGCACGATGTGTAGCATCACCTTCAGACGTTTGACTGCCTTGACCTGTTGGCGGAATGTTGCCCGACACATTGCCGACCTGATCCTGCAACGCTGCGTTCAACAGCGATCGCACTTTGTTGGCTCGATTCGCAAACTGTGGTTGACTCGATTTTCCGGGAGCTACGTCAGACGCACCTGGATTATCAGCACGCGTTAGGCCGGACGTCATCGCGTCTTGTCGCGGTTGGATGAATTTCACGTCCGGTAATGCTGCGATAGCCTCAAGGTTCTCCACCGGAACTGCCGCTCGAACACTGTTTCTATCCGCTACCGTCTCAAGAATTTCAGCGCCATTGTCAGACAACTGCCCGAGAAGACTGTCGGAAACGTTTGCTGTGATGTCGACGACCGTCCGTCCGTCGTAAGTGTATTGAACGTCCGTATCCAAGCGTCTAATGCCATCAGCGATAACTTCGCCGCGGTCCATCTTCGCTTCGTAGATCAGCTGAGAGTCGATCTTTCTTTCCGTTTCACTGCGACTCTCTTTTTCTCTGATCAAGGCCTCGATCTGTGCCAACGCTTCCGCGCTGATCCCAGGATCCTGGGATGCTGCGCTTGCGTTGCGGTTCGAGAGCCATGCGGTGCTGGAAATGGCGATTGCTCCGCAGAGCACGAGCATCAACGTCACTAAAACTCTTCGTCTGCTTCGTGAGTGTTTGAAGGTTCTGTTTTGTGTCGCTTTACTTGAGCGGGTTCTGTGCATGGAGGCTCCTTTGTCGGGTTCGGGCGAATCAGTACGGCTGATGTTCAGGGAGCTGTTGTGGAAGCAAAGCAGGTGCTTGTCAGTTGGTCATTGCTTCAGCTGCAGGCATTATGAATTTGACTTCTTTCAATTCAGCGACGGACTCGATTTTGTTAAGCGCGATGTAGACGATGATCGAATGATCGCGCGCTGAAGTTGAAATGACTTTGGCTCCATGGTTTTTGAGCGCCGTAAGGACTCTCTTCGTGACGGGGACCCGCACATCCACTAGAACACGATTCTTACTGTCTCGTCGTAACTTGACCTCCTCGAGAGGAGTATCTGGTTTGCGTCCGCGCTGTTGTTCGATGGCGACAAGTAACTGCGAATCGATTTTCTGTTGTGCCGTCGTGCGCGATTCTTTTTCCTTCGTCTGAATAGTTTCGTTTGACAACGATCGCAACGCTCCTTCGCAGGGCGAGGGAAACGTGTGTGCGAATAGAAGGATTAATACAACGACCTTCATTGGCGTCGATTACTTTTGAGGTTTGTTAATTCGGGGCTTTAGTGCAAGTAGCAGGTGGATTTAGGCAAGAACAATATTGCAGAGGCTCTTTTGCCCTGTCAATGATTAATTATCTGGAAGTGACGGCGGCTGCTTCCAGGTTTCCGGCGCTGCAACTTCCAGTTTTCCGAACGCTTGATTTCAGTGTATTACGAAGATTTCGTCAGTGCTTGAGCCATCCGAGCAGACCGTGCACCACAGTCTCTCTATTCTCCTCGTAGATGGCTTTTGTGAGGGGAATACTCATCGGACAGGCCTTGACGCAGTTCTGTGCGTTCCCACAATTGGTGATTCCGTCGTCGCCCATAATGCCTTCCAGACGTTCTTCGCGATTCATCTGGCCACTCGGATGCATATTGAATAGACGCACCTGTGCGATCGCCTGCGGCCCGATGTAATTGTCACCTTCATATTGCGGACACGCCTCAAGACAACACCCACAGGTCATGCATCGTGAATACGCGTAACGTTCCTGAACTTCATCCTGATCCATGCGTGGTCCAGGACCAAGATCGTGTGTGCCATCAAGATCGACCCATGCGTGGACGCGACGCAAATGGTCAAACATCTGCGAGCGGTCGACTACCAGATCGCGGATATTTGGAAACTTCGACATCGGTTCTAACTTGATTGGCTGATCGAGATTATCAATCAACGCAGAGCACGACTGGCGCGCACGGCCGTTCACAATCATTGTGCATATGCCACACACCTGCTCGAGACAGTTCATCTGCCAAACCGGCGGTGTGGTGCGATTGCCGGCCTTAGTGACCGGGTTCTTTTGAATCTCCATCAAACACGAAATGATGTTCAGATTCGGACGGTAAGGGATTTCGAATTCTTCCCAGTATTGCGCGGAATCTGGATTCGCCCGACGGCGTATGTGGATTTCCACCGACTTCGGAGGCGTTCTGGAAGCTCGCGATGTCGACTGGTGACTTGCGCTCATGAGTTATCCCCTTTTCCTCCCGCATCCTCAATGGGCTTGTTCTGTTCACGACGAGTGGCATTGTCAGCCAGTGGATCATTCACGCGTTCTTTATTCTGACTCCAAATAAGCGGAGCGCTCACATTCTCGGGCTTCTGTTCCGATCCTGAAGATACAAACTGCGGTGCTCCCTGCTTCGGCGCAGCGGCGGCCGCTTCTTTTTTGCCTTTACTGTAATCGCGTTTGCGCGGCTTTATGAGCGAGACGTCAACGGGCTCATAAGAGATAACGGGGCCTTCGCCTGAATACTCCGCGATGGTCGTCTTCAAAAAATTCTCATCGTCACGTTCGGGAAACTCCGGCTTGTAGTGAGCACCACGCGATTCATTTCGATTCAAAGCGCCGAGAGTGATCACCCGTGCCAACTCGAGCATGTTTGCGAGATGACGAGCGTGCGGCAGCGCCATCGTTGCCCAGAGATTTGAGTCGTTAATCGAGATTCGTTTATAGCGGTCCATCAGCTCCAGCAGTTTATTGTCGGTAGCCTTCAACTTGTCGTTGTAACGAATCACCGTTACGTTGTCAGTCATCCACTGGCCCATCTCCTGATGGAGCACGTACTGGTTCTCGTCGCCACTTTGTTTGATTAGCCCGTCGTTGATCTCGCGCTGAAGTTGTAACTCCTGATCGTAGATTTTTGATCCATTCGCACCATTGCGCTCGATGTTCTTCGCAAACTCGATCGCCGCGGGCGCAGCTACAAATCCGCCAAACACACAACTCACCAGCGAGTTCGCGCCAAGACGATTGGCTCCGTGGATCGAATAGTCACATTCACCCGCTGCCAGTAAGCCCGGAATGTTCGTTCGCTGATCGTAATCAACCCATAATCCGCCCATCGAATAATGCACGCCGGGGAAAATACGCATCGGCACATGACGCGGATCATCGCCAACAAACATCTCGTAGATCTCGAGAATGGCGCCAAGCTTTCGATCGAGTACGTCTGCCGGAATGTGCGTCAGGTCAAGATAGACCTGGTTGCCACCGCCGACCCCCATTCCATCAAGACAGACTTGAAAGATTTCACGCGTTGCGATGTCGCGCGGCACAAGATTGCCGTACGCGGGATATTTCTCTTCGAGAAAATAAAGGCGTTCATTGTCTGGAATCGATGACGGCGATCGTGTATCGCCTTTCTTCCGGGGAACCCAAACGCGTCCGCCTTCGCCACGCGCGGATTCAGACATCAAACGCAGTTTGTCTTCGCCCGGAATTGAAGTCGGATGGACCTGGATAAACTCTCCGTTCGCATACTTCGCGCCTTGTTGATAACAGGCAGAGACGGCGCTTCCGGTGCAAACCATCGAATTGGTCGATTTGCCGTAGATCAGACCGGGGCCGCCGGTCGCGATGATCACAGCGTCAGCAGGGAACGCTTTCATCTCGAGCGTTTGGAGGTCCATCGCGATCAATCCGCGACAGACCTGGTGATCGTCGAGCACGAGCGACATCATTTCCCAGTGCTCGAATTTTCTTACCTTGCCCGAGAC
>DATJKB010000052.1:0-10394 GCA_035491875.1 Pyrinomonadaceae bacterium
TCATAGAGAATGTACACACGCCAATTTCGTTTTCATTCGATGGCAAGCGGTTCGCCTTCATCCGAGTCAGTCCAGGCACTGGTGAATACACTTTGGTGATCGCCAACGCGGACGGCTCCGGAGAACAGAAGCTGGCCGCACGAAAGCTGCCCGATTTTTACTCTATAGGGGAAGCCGGGCCAGCATGGTCACCCGATGGTAAGACCATAGCCTGTCCTGCTGGCAGCTTTACGGGCGGGTTTCATGTGAACGTCGTCGGAATTCGCCTGCAAGACGGATCGGAAGAGGCAGTTACCTCACATCGTTGGTTCTGGGTAGGACAGCCGAAGTGGCTGAAGAACGGAAACGGGCTGGTTATGACAGCCAAGGATCGACTCACCGGGCCAGAGCAGATCTGGGCACTGTCGCATCCAGGCGGCGAAGCAAGACAGCTCACGAACGACTTGAACGACTATCGCAGTCTCAGTCTTAATCCGGACTCAAGCGCCATCGTAGCAGTGCAAAGCGTCCGGATATCAAGTACATGGGTCGCGCCAGGCGTTGACGCCGTTCGTGCAAGGCAGATCGCGGCAGGTCGGTACGACACGCTCGCATGGACACCTGATGGCAGAATCGTCTACGCCTCAAACGAGAGCGGCAATTCAGACATCTGGATCATGGATGCTGATGGCAGCAACCACAAACAACTTACATTTGACTCGCATACTGACCTTCAGCCCGTGGTCTCACGTGACGGTCGCTATGTTGTGTTCATCTCGGATCGCACAGGCGCTTTGAACGTTTGGCGGATAAATCTTGACGGCAGCAATGTCAAGCAATTAACCAGCGATGCCACTGGTGAGGCTCCATACTTTTCAGCCGATGGCAAATGGGTGCTCTACACGGACTTCGGCCACGGCAAGGTAAGTCTGTGGAAGGTGCCGACGGACGGAGGAAACGCGATGCGAATCACTGAAGGAGCGACATGGTCGCCCGTGGTCTCGCCTGATGGCAAACTAATCGCTTCCTACTATGCTGCGGACGAGACTGGAGCAGGTAAGCTCGCGGTATTTCCATTTGAGGGTGGCCCGCCAATGAAGCTGTTCGACATTGTATCGCCCTCGATTCGCTGGACGGCTGATGGGCGTTCGCTCACTTACATCGTCGACCGCAAAGGCATTTCCAACATCTGGAAGCAGTCACTCGATGGCGGAGCGGCCACGCAGTTAACCGATTTCAAAACTGATCGTATTTTCTGGTTCGACTGGTCCCCCGACTACAAGCAGCTTGCCTTTATCCGGGGAGCAGTGTCCAGCGACGTAGTTCAGATTAGCGAAGCGAAATGATCCGCTGGCGCCATATGTGGCAAATGATCTCGATAGACCTCAGTATCTGATCTGCACCCTGAACGCGCCGCCGTTATCGCTGTAGTTGTCGTCGTTAATCAAAAGGTAAAGACGGCCATCTACTGGGACAGTGAATGTTAGTTGACTTCCAACCAGAAAGGCTTGACTCGTTTGGCCGTTTGGCTGACGAATGAAACCAATCAGCGCACCTGCACCTGCGGTTGCGACAGGACGCGTTCCGACTATCGCTCCTAAACCACTGGATCTCGCACCCTCTGGTCCAACTTCTCCGATGCGACGACCCGCAATAACAGTTCCGGTCGTAGTAAAGGTAATTTGATCTCCTGTACGCACGTCGATGTTTGTGTCCGTACCACGGGATGTACCGGGAACATCAAGGACCACTTCCACTGGCGTGCGTGTGGCTGTAGTCTCCCTCGTTCGCTGACGACCGCGTGGCCGTGGAGTGCCAAAAGGATTGTCAGTCCGGTTATCTTCGCCCATCGCCACCAGATCGCGCTCACGCTTTACCTGGACGGTGAATGAACCCCGAGCATCGGTGTAGGTACTGCGGTTAGCCGTCAAGAATAGGCGTCCATCACGATCGGCTACGAACTCCCGATTCGCACCCAACTCCAACACAGGTGAATTGGGATCGTTCCCAATGGCGCCGATCAGCATACCTTCGGCGGCGCTGGGAAGAGGTGCATATGGATCGGTTGTTCGTAATCCGTCGGGCGTGATTCTTGAACGACCTGCGAGAATGGTTCCCGAGGCTGTCGTTTGGATTCGTTCGTTGCGGCGCAGATCAATTCCTGAGTCGATCCAGTTTGGACCAAGAGGCACGTCAACGGTGCGAGTTTCAAACTTCAATTCATCGAGTGAGCGACCATCGATTTCGACGCGCTCCACCTCACCGGGACGGAAAAATCGAATCTCTCCTTCGTCTCTCGCTATAGTTGTGGTTTGAGTTGTTGTCTGAGTAACAGTTCTTCGATTCGGGTCGATAACTCTGAAAGCAAAACGACCGTTGATGAAACCGATTAAAGTACCCTGAAATGATCGGCCATCACGGAGGTAGAGTGTGTCGCCGAGCGCAACACCTGCCAGGAGAAATATCGCCAGAAGTGTCAACAAAGCCAGAATTGGTTTTTTCATGATTTGCCCTTTCGTCTCCACAGTATGTTCATCGGCAAGGCCAGTTGAATGAAAGTGCTGTACTGCTTGGAGAGGTGGTCGGGGGCTAATGAGAATGCAAGCTTCAGTATCCTGAAGAACATCACTGAATCAGCTTATACCCCCTCGAAACAGACGGGCAAGGGTTTACTTTGAGAAAGAAGCCGCACCGACCATGCAAAGGTAGCCACGCCCTCCCTCTTTGGTGTCCCTCATTCATATTCCTGCCGTAAAAATATCATCCTACCTAGGCAGGGTTCGCCATCGGAGTGCTATCATTACGCTACAACTCGAAGACAGAATCCAAACCTGTTAAGTGATCTCACGGTGATGAACACTTCGAGACGTGCACCTTTAAAATTAGCAAGGACTAGGTGGAGAAATGCCATGAGGATCCGTTTCAATTTATTGCTTGGGATTGCTATCAGCCTCGCAATGATGCAAGGCGAAACGGCAACGGCTCTTAATAACTTTCATTCAGTGGTCTTGGTAACGAGCTCACAAGGAAGGAACAGCATATCTGGCTTTGTCTTTGGCGAGTCGCGGACCCCGCTCGCAGAGACTTATGTGCAGCTACTTGATGAACTAGGAACCACGATCAGTCAGGTCAGGACAACCGGCTCTGGCCGCTACGCGTTCTATGGACTGTCAAGCGGTCGCTTTAAGATTAGGGTATTTCCAGTCGGCACCGATTATATGGAACAGATTCAGGAAGTCATCATATCGCCGGTCTCCGCGGTTCCAGGTTCCGGAGCAGATAACCAACAAATTGATTTCTATTTGCGCCTAAGGGCAAACCCAGGACCGTTTAGTGTGCCCGGCACGATCTTCGCGCAGGAGGTACCGGAAGAGGCCCGTAAGCTCTTTGAACAAGGTGTCAGCGAGCTGCGACAAAAAAAGGAAAAGGAAGGCTTTGAGAATCTGAAAAAGGCGCTCGATGTGTTTCCAAACTATTTCCTCGCGTTAGATCGCCTGGGCACTGAGTACGCTGCGCGCGGTCAGATGAATCCCCCCTACCTTGAAGCAGCGCGGATCCTTCTCACGAAGGCGCTCGAAGTGAATCCCCGCAGTTATTCAAGCATGTTCGGTTTGGGTTTTGCGCAATACCACCTGGGACGGGTAAACGAAGCCGTCGTGAATCTGGAACGCGCGATCGGTGTTTACAATAAGTCTACGCACGGATACCTCTGGCTAGGCATTGCTCAGAAGCGAGTAGGAAAACTGGTCCAGGCCGAGGCATCGCTCAAGCGTGCGAATGACCTGAGCAAAGGCAAGGAAGCCGACGTGCATTGGCACCTCGGCGGACTCTATAACGATCAGAAGCGTTATGCTGAGGCTGCGACAGAGTTAGAACTGTTTCTGAAAAACAAACCCGATGCTCGTGATGCGGAGAAGATCAAACAACTTATCGCGCAGTTGAAACAGAAGGCCGCCACACCCTAGTCGCATCTTCGGATGGACGGGTGTTGGCCCCTCAAAGCAGAAAAAAAAGCCCATCTGACATTGAGTCAGATGGGCTTTGAGTTTAAGCGACGTAATTAAGTCGTCTTAAAACAGGAAGCGGACGCCGAAACGAATCGTTCGCGGAGCCTGGAAGGAATTTGCTATTCCAAATCGCGTGTCCTTAAGGCCCGGATCAGCGTTGAAGAGCGCGACGATTGCGTCGCGAGTATTGGTCCGCTGAAACTGTGCCTCCGCCGTTGGGGTATTCGACGACAGTCCAATTTCGTCGGCCTCGACGTTAATCGAGGAGAGGTTGTCGAAAACTGTCAGCACGTTAGACTCGTTGAACAAGTTTAGAATGTCCAGGTCAAACACAATCGACAACCGTTCATTACTGCCGAAGCGATACCTATGGTGGATCGCGAAGTCAGTCTGAGTAAAAGCCTCAGTGCGACCCAGGTCGCCTCGTCCGTTCAGAATCACGTTGTCGATATTGAACAATGTAAAGCGGGTCGTCAGCGGTGTGCCGCTCTGTATGGTGGTAAAGACCGAGAAGTCGGTCGTATTGCCACTAGCGTAATTAAGCCGATCCCTCCAGTTCAGTGAATAACCACCGAAGAACTTGAAGGAGTGCGGCCGGTCCGTCGGGAGCAGACCGTTGTCCGGCTGGCCGAGGGCGGTGAAGCCAACGATCGGCAGGTCAAAGTTACGGTTGACGTTTGGACTGGTGCGCCCGTCCTCGTCCGAGCTGGCGAGGCCGGAGTAGTTACCGAATAAGCGACTCCACGTATAGCTCGCATTGAAGTAGTAGTTCTTACTGGAACTCTTGTCGAGACGAACTTCGATAGCATCGAACTTGCGCTCGGCCTCAAGTGGGATGAAACCAAATTCGTTTGCCACGTCCGCAGCTAGTCCGCGGCCGGGGTTGCCGATAATAAAGGCCTCACTCCCTGACGGGCTCGAGAAGCCAATATCTTCGACGGCTCGATCTACCTGCTTATGGGTGTAGCGACCGCTGAGTAGGAAGTATCTGCTTAACTCACGCTCAGCGCCGACAGTGAATTCGCTCTGACGGAACGGCTCGAGGTCCGGATCAATCGCGCCGAATTCGATGCCGAGGCCAGAGTTAGAAGGTATACGGAAATCGAGGTCACAGCGAACGCGGCTCCCAGCGGGAGGCGTTACTGGACAGTTTCCGCCGATAGCTGCTGGATAGCTACCGATGATACGTTGCGGAGTCAGAGTATCGAACCTTCCATCGCCGGGGAAGATTTCGAAGTAAAAGTTGTGGAAGAAGTCGCCGCCGAACGAACCTCGCGGCAATTCATATTTGAAGCGATCGTAGAACCAACCATAGCTTGCGAAGAGCTTCGTCTTACCATCGCCGGTCATGTCGTAAGCACCGCCTAAACGCGGCGCAAACTTGTCGAAGAAATCAAACACAATACTCGGATTACCCGGGGTGAAACTCGGCGCCTCTTCTTTCTCAACGCGAAAGCCCAGGTTGAGCGAGAGACGGCTGGTTGGCTGCCAGCTATCCTGGAAGAAGAATGCCTGGTTCTTGCTGCTGGCACCGCCCTGCGTAGCGAAACGTTGGATGAGTCCGGAGCCAATGGCACCCGGAGTTGGCGCGAGGACGGTTGAAGAAATTCCAGACGTCTGATTGATGGTCCGACCATATCGGATCGAGACTTGATCAATGAACGAGTTGAACACGTCATTAGCCAGGGCGTTAATCTGGTAACCACCTTTGAACTGATGGCGGCCACCGAAATCGCTCAGGAAGTATGCAGCATCTATATCAAACGTTCGGCGACGCGAAGCGTCAAAAAGGAGTTGCTGTGAGAAAGGACGACTCTGCTGGCCGGGAACGCATTGAGCTTCGGCCGGAATGGCCGACGCGAGGCCAGCGGTGCTGCAGAACATACGAGCCTGACCCACGATCCCTGGCACGCCGTATGACCCGAGCTTCTCGTTGAGGAAGCTGTATCCGCCGCGTGCAGCAACCACCATATTAGAGGTTGGGGTCCATGTGAGCTGACCTGTGACATTCTGAGAGTTCTGTCGGCCACCCTCTTGTGAAAGCAGTTGTGAACCCCTCAGAATTCCGATCGGCGCTCCGAAGTCCACCGCTGGGATACTAGTCGACAGCTGACTGGAAAACGCGTCGACGAGGCCGTCCTGCACGATTGGGTTGTAGGTGTACGAGCCGGAGAAGCGCAGGTTGTTCATGATGCTAGCGTCAAGACGCGCGAAATCGTACCAATTGGTTTGAGTCGAAACGTACCGCTCCGCGCCGGCGACCACGCCGGTGTTAGGATTCCGGTAGACCAAAGAGCGAATAGTTTTAAAGATCTGTGGAGTGTGGCTGACGAGGAACCATGCGCGATCTTTAATTATTGGACCGCTGAACGTCCCTGACCAGAACTCGTCGGTACCGCTGTCTCGTTCGGGATTAAAAAGCACAGGCCCGCTTGCGAAAGCAGTGGTCAAGAACGGACGCGGACCGGCCTGAAGTCTCGAAGGTCGGAACGACATTCCGAACTCACCGTGAAAGTCGTTGCTGCCACTCTTCGTCACAACGTTAATCACACCACCTGTGGCGCCACCGAACTCAGCCTCGAAGCCCGACGTTTTGACCTGAATGTCCTGAACGAACTGGAACGGAATGTTGTTATTAGCGTTGAGCGTGCCGGTGCGGAAGTTTGATACTTCCTGACCGTCGATCACGAAGGTGTTCTCAGATCCTGACGCACCGTCCACTTGGAAACCGCCGCTAAGCGGTTCGCCACGAACTGCTGGGGCGACAGCAAGCAAGCTTGTGAAGTTGGTGCCCTTCGGCAGCAAGTCAGCAACCTGGGCTGTAATGTTGGTCTGGATTTTGTTATCGGTAATAGCGATCGGATTGTCCGTATCGGTGATCGTGACAGTTCCCGTCGCGCCGACTGGTTGTAAGTTAATGTCCAGTGCTGTCGGTTTCCCCAACTTAACTTCGACGTTTTCGATGACCTGTTCGCCAAAGCCGGATGCGGCAGCAGCTGTTACTTTGTATATTCCCGGCGGGAGCTGCGTGACTACAAACCGACCGTCCGCTCCCGACGTTGTACTTCGCGAAATGCCAACGCTAACACCTGTCACAGTCACAGGCACACCTGCGACTAAATTAATTTGAGGGTCTCTCACTGTACCCTCGATGCTTCCTGTCGTCTCCTGGCCTAACGCTAAAGTGGCCATGGCAAAAACGACAGTGGCAACCAAAGAGAGCAGTCGAATGCTCTTTATCGAAATCAAGCCAAACGTCATTACTGTTATCCTCCAAATAAAATGGTCGAGTAAAGCTAATTTAGGGGAGTTTTGAAAAATGATCGGGCGATCGAGGACGCGAAACCTAGGGGAGTTTTTGAAACCGATCCGGCGATCGGGGACGCAAAGCGCAACTGCCATGCCCACACAACGTCGGCACAAAAGTCCGCTAAATGTTAGGGATTTTGCAGGCTAGCAGGCACGACCGCAATTATCAATCCGAAAAAATGAATAACTTTCAGATTTTTGCGCTGCCGCGAAGGTTCTCCGTCCAAGACGCAGTGAGTATCCCGACGCTCGGGATAGCGGGTGGGCGCGAAGCTTTCTCTGTGTAGTCTCCGTGGATCTCTGTGGCTCTGTGGTGCTTAATGGTCCCAAACTACTCAACCACAGACACACGGAGAACGCGGCGGATGCAAAGAGAAAAGCTTCGCACCCACCCGCTACCGCGAGGTGGTACTGACTGCGACCCGACGCAAATGGACTTTGCAACAGCATCTCAAGAACATCTTTGCGTGACAATTGAAAAGACCGCCGTTGCGGAAAGCTGATCTGCGACGACGGTCTGAGTTCAGTGAGCCGACCGGGTGTGCTATGCCTTGAGATGCAGGCAAAGGCGAGCAATGCAATAACTATATTGATTTCGCCTCCTCATCGTGCGGGTTGTCTTCACGTTCGCGATGCAGCAGCCTGCTATCTTTCACAATCTCAACCGACCCGCTTGAATCACGCTTGGGAAACCATGCTTAGAACCTGAAGCCCACGCCGATGATCGGCCCACGCTGGTTCGTGTCATAAAGAAAATTGTTCCTGTCATAGTTCACATCCAGGGCGCGATAACCACCGACCAGGGCAACCTTCTCGTTGAGGTTGTAGCCAAGGCCCCCAAACAACTGGTACGTGAACTTCGACCCGCCTCCGCCCACATCAAATCTGCCCATGACGAAAAATTTCTCTGACAGAGCCGCTTTGCCACGCATTCCCACAACGCCATCCACCCAGCTTCGGCTATTCTTAATCTGGACCGCCGGTAGGAGTCCGGCATTTAAATTAAGATCGGCACTGATGTGCCAGATGCGAGTGCCGCCCAACACTTGAACAAACGAGCCTTTGTCCGGGTCACTGTAAATCTTGTATCCCACTTCTGGAGTAAAAACGAACGTCTTGATCTTTGCAGTGGCACTTGAGAACAGTGGCCCCGGTGTGGCGTTCTCATCCTCGAGACTTACGAATTCCACGTCTGTTTGTATCGCCCACTTGTTTTTATGAGCCTCAAACACTCCCATGAAGGCGAACTTCAATGATTTAAAGATATCGCCGAAGCTTTCATCAACATGAACCGTGCGGTTTGGACCTCCCGTGGTCCCGTGCAAGCCGGCCATCCAGAAATACGGACTAAATATAAATTGCCACTTGTCTGTTGGTGCGGGTTGGCTGCGCGGCGCGGTTGCCGTTTCCGACCGCGGTTTCGTAGTAGTGCTCGGCGCACTCGCGCCGCGGGTAACACTAGACTCCTTTTCAACGTTGATCTCAGCGGTTTTGTCCGGCAAAGCAGTGTTCTCAGCTGAAGCAGTGGATGATTTCGTTTCTTCCACTTTCTTCGGCTCACTTATCGAGTCGGCTCTTAGAATCGTACTGGTTGGATAGGTGCCGGCAGCAGTTTGAGTCTGCGCCGAAACACTGATCGCGCTGGCGGTGGTTAAGACAAAGACTACGCTGAGCGCTGCCTGTAATCTCGGAATAAGTGACATTCGTTTCATTTTCCTTTCAACTAAGAAGCTGCCTGCAGCGGACTCGTTATCCTGGAAGCAGCCTGAATGAAATCTCAATTGGGCGACGACAAACCATGCGACCATCTCTTCAACGGGCTGTCTGTTTTGGTCAAAGTCTCGGTTCAGATCGGCGACTAATTGATTTCTTATGCGCGTAATTTTTCATGGCTGTATCCCTTCGGTATTTGAGCGGCCAATTAGTTATCAAGCAACAGAGACACCAAACCGCCATCGCCATATGAAGCAAAACTGCGGGCCAGAGGCCGATGCCGTAATCTGAGGTGCGAACACCTTGAGTTGTCAGAAAAGAATCTTAACCAGGCTCGTTACTAATTCTTCCAACGAAAAGGACGTTAGCGTCAATGGCAGAAGTGGCGCGGCAGTCGCGGCGGCGAGCCTCGGCGGTCGCTTCAAGCGCGTGCAATCAACACCACTAAACGGAGCGAGTCTGATTGTCACGGTCAACGATCAAGAACTTGCCCACAGGAATGTTCTTGGGCAGAGTAACCGTGTGAGTCTTGGAGCCCTCAAATCGATCCTTGTCGGCATCGTTCTTGTTCGAAATGAGCGCAACGCGACTCTATTGAGAATGAAAGCACAGGGTAACTGTCACTTTGTACAGGCGGACAGGGAAATCTTGGTTTAGATACACCATTCCAAGTCAACGTTCCAACTCGACCTTCTCAATTCGCACAACGGGTCGCAAACTATTGTTGTTGAAGGAAAATACTAAGTCCCCAGCGCCGGGTGATTGGGTTGTTCGCCAGCCCTCGCGTCAAAGGAAAAGTTCACGACCGGCGGGATTGTTGGTCCTGCCGGAGGACGGGCTAACCATAGTGGTCCATGGTCGACCAACAGGGGCGCGGGGAATTTGGAAGTTACTCGAACGAGCGACGCCAAAAGTGGAATGTGAGTAAACGAATGAGCGTGTATTGTGCGCGCGAGAAATTTTTACGCGATTTGTGAGTTAGGCTAAGTTACTGAAAAGATTGGTGGCCAGGGACGGAATCGAACCGCCGACGCCGGCCTTTTCAGGGCCGCGCTCTACCAACTGAGCTACCTGGCCAATTGGAAGGGAAAAAGACCGCGTAGTATAGGAACTTAAAGAAAAAACTGTCAACTTCAGGCCGGTCTGCTAGGTGTCTTAATTAATACACTACCGACGGTCTCGGAAATTGTCGAATTAGTCACAAAAAAGTCGTTGACTGATTTCTTGCCGGGTGTATAATCCGATACGTTGCGGGTGGGGCTGATGCCCAAACGTCAGCTAGTCAAAACAGACGACCCATCCAATTCAAAATTGATAGTGCCCGCCAGTGCCAGCTCGGCCGCCGATCGCGCCCCCCGCAGTCGCTACCTTCGAGCTGGCACAGCT
>DATJKB010000053.1:0-9500 GCA_035491875.1 Pyrinomonadaceae bacterium
CCGTCATCGCCCTGATCAAAAACCTACTTCCACTAGCAACGGCCAGTGGTCCATTCGCCCGACCGCAGCATCTCGCAAAACCTCGACTCTTCCAACATGCACAACCCTGGGTGGGCCAAAGATGTAATCGATCCGACGATCATTGATCGCCGTATCACCGGCTGCGCGGCCCAGATCACGAAAGTCGCGCAGGATATGGCTATACGATTCGCTGTCGTGTTTCACATTATCCGTATAGAGATGTGTCTCGTTCGCCGCTTTTAGTTCAAAGTTGAAATCACCTGCTATGAAAACTTCCGACGAGGTCGAACGGCCCTGTGTCCAATCTATTAATGCCTCCGTATAAGCTCTCCGCTGCGCGGCATTGAATGCATCGGCGTGAGCGCTCAACAGGACGATCTCAGGCGTGTCAGCGCGGGCTCGGAATGAAGCGGCAAGTGCGTAACGAGCGCCTGTGGCGACGGGAATAAATTTCGCGCGCACATCCTTCACCAATACTGCCTCGAAGCGATCGCCCTGCCCCTGTTGAGCAACGGCACCTCGATACTTACCGCGTAAGAGTTTTAGCAAAACGTTTAGTTGTGCTGTGCCAGTCAGTTCTTGCAAAGCGACCGCATCAGGATCTGCACGTAAAATTAATTCCGCCACTGCCGGCAAATCTTTGTTGTGCGCCCGGGTATCGTCTTCAAGTTCGGCATAACCGATATTCCAGGTAAGCACACGCAGCGAAACTACATTCGTAGAAGTTGGGTTTGACTCTTCAGCCGCACGCGGATGTGCGAAGTGAGCGGCACCCACAATCATCAGACCGAACAAGAGAAGAAGGATCAGTTTCACCCACATCTCAGGTAACAATATCCTTCCGCTCGAAGATGACCACTGCTAACAGCAATAATCCGGTTGTATAGGCGCCACAGATAAACGCGTTATGCCAAAGACTGTCCCAGGGAATATCCGGCTTGAACACGTCGCGCCAGAAGTCCATGTCGGTCGTAAAGAAGTAGGGCCGCAGATGTTCGAAGAACTCCACGCGTCCCACGATGTAGAGGGTTAGATATGCGGCAATCGTCATAACGGTGGCTTGCACCGGAGAGTCGGACACCACTGAACAAACAAGAGCGAGAGCAGCCACAACGAGAAGCGCCCACGTACCCGAGAGTGCGGCGTAAGCGAAGCGCAGCAGTGCCTCATCGCGCATGATCTTGCCTGGCGCATCAACGAGATTAAGTGGGCCAGGATAAAGTTCGAGGTTTCCCCAACCGACGAAAATCAATCCCACCACGAGATTCAAGCCTATGAAAAAACTGAGAAGAAGACCGGCGTGTAGTGCTGTCACAAAAAACTTCGTAAGCACGAGCGACGCGCGAGAAATTGGACGCGTGCAGATCATCCGCAGAGTGCCCGCACGCGCCTCGCCGGCGATCTGCGAGCCCGCACTCATTGAGACAAAGATCGGCAGGAGCAAAGTAAAAGAAAACAGGACTGAGTAGAGGGCGAAGGTTAAGCCGTTGAAGTATTCTTTTGATTCATATGTATATTTGAATTGCTCAACGGCCTGACCTCCTGTCTTGCGAGCGGCATAGGTGTAAAACCCCCAAAGCATTAACGCAACGAATCCGATCAAGACAGTAAATGAGAGATAGAAGCTTTTCGCGCGGAATAACTTTTCCAACTCTAGTCTAAGCAAGGTGAACATGCTGAACTTTCCCGTACTGAATTGATCAAACGTGGCTAGACCCTCTGTTGTTCAGCATAGTTACGGCTAGAAGTGAGGAACAACTGGACTAGCCACAGACGTGAGGTGTGGGTGGGTACGATTTGAAGACCGACTTGAGTGATCTGGCAACAGACGACAAACTGAAATGTATCGAACCTGGGCTTCGGCAACCGACTCGTTTCCTATCACATATAAATCACCGAACCTCAATGACAAGCTGAAGCGTATCGGACATTCGTTGACTCATTTTTCAGGGAACCTCGATCGCGTCGGCCCTAACTCCTTGCGCACTAACCTTCCGTTCCGGCTTGGGCTGTCGTACGTAGCACTACAAATTGGACGCAATGCCACATAAAAGCGTCTCATGGTGTTTACGACGTAAGGAATCCAGAATGAGACACATTCTCTTTAACTTTTGCGTGGCCTTGTCGCTCAGCAGTGCGATTATTCCTGCTAACGCCGAGACCTTTCTCTTCTCTAAACAGAGCGTACAATCGCTTATAAATGAGAGATGGGAAGGCGTAATTGAAGATGCCCGCAGACCAGTGGTCATAAGTGTCGACTTCAAAGCGAAACGGATCTCTCTAAACGGTGGTTCGTCACTGAGCATGTCACCTGAGTCGGCGATTGATAGTGTCAACCAAGTTAAGTTTGAACTGGTGAACGGGCCGCAGACACTTAAGTTCGCCGGAACTCGAAATGGAAGTCGAATAACAGGCGAATTGAATAACGGCAACCGCGTTTTTCCGTTCTGGCTTGAACTGCTTCCGTCGTTACCCAAGGCGGCGGATCGAGTTGAAGCGTGGCAACAGGATATCGCTGCTGTCCTCGCGCGATTCCTTCGCTACGACCGCAGCTTCAGTGAACCACGGCGACAGGCTGCGCGTGCTGCACTTGAGAATCTAAGATCAAATATCAACCGACTTAGTGACCAGGCAGTGATTGTCGCGTTAGCGCGCGCAGTCGCCATCTCAGGAAACGCTCATACGCGTTTGTATCTGATGCGAAACAGAACTGAAGTCAGACGCGTGCCGTTGCGTGTCTGGTGGTTCGGCAACGAACTCCGCATCATTCGAGCAGCGAACGCAAACAGGGACTTACTTGGTTGCCGCATTAACAATATTGGTCAATGGAATGTCAGAAGAGCTTTTCAAGAAGTCGAAGGGATTAAAGCAGGAAACGCATCATGGCAACGCTACATGAGCGTCTACTCTTTGACTAGTCCGGATATTTTGTTTGGGGCTGGCGTCCTGAAGAATGCAGATCGATTGCCCTTAGGCGTCAACTGTGATGGGAAGAATCGAACGGTAACTCTTCTGCCACTTCCCTTACGCCGCGCGACAAGTCCAGTCGAAGCGTGGTGGGATTTATCGCCGATGTACCCTCACACTGATGGATTGATTTCGGCACTCGAGGCTGAAAAAGCGCCGCTATACCTCCAGCATCCGGATCGGAATTACTGGGCTGGGTATCTCGAGGAACCAGCTGTCATCTATATACAATTCAACCGGGCGCAGGAAATGTCTGCGGCGCCGGTTGCAGGCTTCATCAAAGAAGTCACAGCGCTTCTTGAGAAGCACACCGTCAAGGGTCTCATTGTCGATGTGCGCTTCAACACCGGTGGTGATGCCGGCGTGAGTTCACCTCTTGTGGAAGCGCTGACTCCGCGACTTAAGGGTATGCCGGTGATTGTCCTTACTAGTCGAACAACTTTCTCAGCCGGCATCACCCTGGCGGCGCAGCTGAAACAGCACGCGAATGCGTCGGTCGTTGGAGAACCTGTAGGTGATGATCTTGATCTCTGGTCCGAGGGCGGAAATCTTCTTTTGCCGAACTCAGGTCTGACCGTTCATTACGCAAACGGCTTTCACACGTATTCTCAAAAGGAGTATCCCGCATTCAAACCTTACTTTTCTGACTTGAATGTAGCGACGTTGATGCCGAACCAGGTAGTTGAGCCGGCGTGGTCTGAATACTGGCGAGGAGAAGATCCAGTTTTGCAAGTGGCGCTTCGGCGGATTCATGAAATGCGTCCGAAGAAGAATATCAAAAAGCTTACATTCTGAGGCTACGTAGAAATGGTAGGTCTGTAGTTGGAGGAAACGAGAGGTGGTTCGAAAAGTTTAGGCCACTTTTACTTGATCGATCTTGCTTAAAAAAGCCGCCTCACACTGCTTCCAACGACTCGCCGGCGGCTCTTCTTTCCGCGACAATTTTGACCTTCTTAAGTTCAGATTTGTCGAGACCAAAAAATCTCGCCATCTCGACGATCTGATCTGCATCTACGAAATCCGTTGGCTTGTCACAGAACTTGCGCATACCGGGAGCAAACTCCCGGCACTTCATTGTTTTCGGAATTTTCAGGCCGATGCCGCATGAGCCTTGTTCCGAGTAATGCAAACAGAAATCGCAAATATTCATATTTCATTCCTCAGCTAAGCTTCGCCCATTTTACACGGGTTCGCTCATCTTGCACGACGCGGCCGAAACGAACGGACGTGGCTCGTCCTCCGCGCAGGAATAAGTGACTTGGTTGCAGTCGAGATCGAACTGTGCACGCCGCCAAAGCCTTCAGGGACAACTCGCTTTACTCGTTGACCTATCAATCGCTCGATTGCCCGCATCGACAACTCGTCGACCGGCGTAACAATCGTAATCGCCTTGCCTTGATTGCCTGCTCTACCCGTGCGTCCAACGCGATGTACGTAATCTTCCGGGGCTGCAGGAACATCGTAGTTAATGACGTGCGACACCGCATCGACGTCCAGTCCGCGTGCGGCAATGTCGGAAGCGACTAAAACCCGCGCGCGGCCATCGCGAAATTCCCGCAATGCGGCTTCGCGCTGCGGCTGACTACGATCAGCATGAATACGATTCACGGTGTGATTGCGAGCTCTGAGAATGTGTGAAAGTCGTTCTGAGCCGCGACGAGTGCGCGTAAACACCAGAACCCTTTCAAGGGAGTCTTGCTGGTTCTCGCGCTCAAGCAAATCAAGCAAGAGAGCCATTTTGTTTTCCTGAGCGACTGAGTAAGCAGTCTGTTCGACCATCTGCGCCGCTCCACCGCGGCGATTTACCTCAACCAGCTTTGGTTGAGTCATCGTCGTACGCGCCAGACTCTCGATACTCGACGACATCGTGGCTGAGAACAATAGTGTCTGACGTTTTGTGGGTAGCTTTGCCAGCACTCGTCTGATCGCCGGAAGGAAACCCATGTCGAGCATGCGATCGGCCTCATCAAGAACAAGGACTTCGACTGTCGATAGATTGATGGCGCCGCGTTCCATCAGGTCGAGTAAACGACCCGGTGTTGCGATTACAACAGTTCCCGATCGTCGTAGTTCGTTAATTTGCGTTCTCATGTTTGCGCCGCCCATAACGACTACGCTGCGGTTCGATTTGACTGGATTCAGTTCGCCGTAGTTCTTTTGGATTTGCAGCGCGAGTTCGCGTGTGGGTGAAAGTACGAGGACGCGCACGCCGGGACGCGGACGTTCGCTTATCCTTTGAATGATCGGAAGCAGGAAAGCAGCAGTTTTGCCCGTGCCGGTTTCAGCACAGCCGATCAGATCCTGCCCATTGAGGATGATCGGTATTGCTTTCGCTTGTATCGGGGTTGGATTTTCATATCCAAGGGACTTACACGCGTTCAATTGCGCGTTTGTTAATCCCAGTTGAGAAAAATTCATAGATTCCTTTTTAAGTGTGCGAACACCCAGGGTATTGAGTCTTCGCGGTGTGAGTGAAGGCGGCGCGGCTCTCCCCAATAAATCAATCATCACGGAGATTATCCGCGCGCCTTATGTGCTGATTGTTACCAGCGTGGTTCGGAGTGTCCGCCGTTGTTACCGCCAAAGCCACCGCCGTTATTGCTATAGCCACGTGAGCCTCCGTTGCGATTTTCGCGTGGTTTGGCTTCGTTGACTTTCAGCGAGCGGCCACCGACTTCTTTGCCATTGAATTGCTCAATTGCTGAAGCGGCTTCTTCCTTAGTAGACATCTCGACGAAGGCGAAGCCTCTCGAACGTCCAGTGTCGCGGTCTTCCACAACACTCGCTGATTCAACCGTTCCGGCCTGAGTAAACAAATTCTGCAGCTCTTGACTGGTGGTTTGGAAAGCGAGGTTTCCAACATAAAGTTTAGTTGACATAGATATACCTTTCCCTTTGTGGGATGAAAAAGAAGCTGCGAATCGGATTGGCTTCGGCGAAACGGTAGCGGGCGAAGGACCGGGTTCGGATGCTCTGAAATGGAGCGGCTTCGGTAGTGTGAAACAAGCCTGCTCTCGAACTATCCAAACGTCCGGCGCTAATCGTTTATGCGCGGGGCGCATCACCGTCGATGCGCGAGAGAAGGATTAACCGGGAGTCATCATGCCTGATGTGGGGTCCAGTTGCAAGTCGCGGACCAATCGCTCGGACTCCACTGGCCTTCCGAGTTTGCTAAAAACCAGAGTAAATCAATGACTGTCGTGGCGATAAGTCCGATCCAAGGGTACCCTTGCATTTACATAATCCCCTGCAATTTCGACCAAGATCGGCAGCTTAGGCGACAAAACTGCACCACGGTGGAAAAGGTGACTGACGATCAGTATCATCACATCGATCTCTTCTACCAGCTGTAGATTTCTCGTTAGTGAGCCCACGCCGCCGTCTTCAGCGCCCAGAGGCTGTCCGGATAACGGTGCTTGAACTGCTCGGGCAACTCGCCAAGCACAGCATGATCATTCGTCACTTTGTAACGACTGACACCTTTCCAGTACAGCGCTTCAGGTGCAGCCTTCGAGTTCGGATAACGCTCCACCACCTCTGCGTATCTTTGTTCGGCGTCCGCCCACTTTTTGTTCATAAACGTAACGCGCGCTAACCCAAGTTCTAGCTGAGGTCGGAATTCATCTTTCGGTAGGTAGCCCTCTATGCGACGACGCTCAACGCCGTTGGAATCAAGGATCACAACAGATGGGGTCCACACTGAATCGAATCGATGAAAGTACGCAGGATGTTCTTTGATGTGTGCTTCGAGAGGAACGAAATTGGTATTGATGAATGTAGCCGTGTCTTGATCGTTGTACGACTCAGCTTCCAGCCGAGCGCATGCACCTCAAGCGGGCGCGGCGCTGAAATCAATCAGAACGGGTTTCTTTGTTGATTTAGCTTCTGATAGCGCCGCATCGGCATCCGTCTTCCATTGGACCAGCATGTATTTGTCCCCCTATCAATATCGTTAATCGAAACCAGAGGTACGCTCCTTTTGTTACATTTATTCGTCGCCTTTGATTCATTTTTGCCGACAGAGACTGCTTTCAGTGTCCCGATGTGTCGGGATAGCTGATGGCCACGACTCAGCGCGCCCGACCTGGGCGCTTACAGTACCGTCCGCGGTAGCGGATGGCCATGACTCAACGGCGGGATTACTTCGGTCTGACAATGGCGTTGAGTCGTGGCCATCCGCTACTGCGGACGGTACTGAATAGACATCTGCGCACTCACTCGACTTAGCGCACGGTCGTACTTATTGGAGCTCGCACAGGACGGCCAGGATACACGTCGGTTTGAAGATTGCCGTCCTTAACGACCACGACTCCATTCACCAAAACATACTTAATGCCTTCAGAATACTTGGCGGGTTCGTCGTAGGTTGATTTATCGATAACACTTGCGCTATCGAAGATGACCAAATCCGCGTCCGCTCCAACACGGATCCTTCCCTTGTTCTTCATCGAAGGAACTCGACGCTCGAGTCGCTGGGCTGGCATGAGCGTCATCTTGCGCAGAGCATCCATCAAACTTAATGCTCCTCGTTCTCGCACGTACCTTCCAAGGACGCGTGTGTAAGTACCCGCCGTTCGCGGATGTCCCTTTCCATGAGCCAAGATGCCGTCGCTCGCGATCATCGTCAGCGGATTCTTCAGCGCTTCCTCTACTATCTCCTCAGTCATCGAGAATACTGCGACCATTCCGCCCTGCTTTCGATAACGTTCGAAGCTCTCTTTCGTCAGTCGTTCACCGGTCGCGGCCCATTGCAGATCTTTATATTCAATTCCGAAAACTTCCTGCCAACCCTCATTGAAGATGGCGGACTTAATGTCGGTCATGCCGGCGATATAGGGATAACACTCAGTCGTGACGTCGAGATTCCTGGCCCGTGCTTCGCCGATCATTTGGAGTAACTGTGGCGTGGCTTTCCCACCAGTACTTTGAATGTGGACCACGTGAAGCGGAGCGCCAGTTATTGCCACAGCTGCGATTACTTCTTCAAGCGCCTGAGTACTGCTCCCAGGTTCTTTCAATCCCGCATTGCGCAAATGAACATGGCACGACGCTCCGAATCGCGCAGCAACGCGAAACATCTCCAGGATTTCCCAACTTGAAGCTTTTGGCACGTACTGAATCCCAAATCCAACTGCAACGGCACCACGGCGGAGACCGTGTTCAAGCTGCGCTTTCATGTCCGATATTTCTGCATCTGTCGCCGCCCTGCGTGCGGCCTCGCCGCTCGGAAGAAACTCAACCGGATCGTGCATCGCGGCCATTCTCGCTGCGAGGTGTCCAATGCTGACGCCGTAGTTGATCGAGGCTTTCCCAGCGCGGTCGTCGTACCAGCGGTCCACATCACCGGTCCCGACTTCCAGTTCGAGTGCCGTCGTTACGCCATCCATTACCTTGTAACCATAGTTCTCCTGGTCCTGCCCATGCTGATGCAAGTCAATGAAGCCGGGTGTAACAACCAGACCTTTGGCGTCGATTACCTTACGGCCATCCAGGGCATTGGAAGTGATTGCTTTGATCACGCCAGCCGAAATGCCCACGTTGCGAACGGCATCGAGTCGTGTTTCCGGATCAATCACACGGCCGTTAAGAATAACGACGTCGTACACCTCTTTCGCGCTGGAATTAAGAAGCGGCGACGCACTAAGAACCGCCAGCAAACAACACACAATTATTGCTTTGCACAACCGGCTCTTCGTAATCACTGTACCTTCCCTCTACCGGCAACTTCCCAGACTGTCTCTACTTGATCACCTCGGACTCCATAGATCTGATTGTGCATGTTGACGGTGCTGCAAACATGATTTGGGATAACTGTGAGTCGCTGCCCAACGTGGTACTCTCGCGTCGACCGACTAATATCCACATGACCATGCTCTTCAGTTAGTTGTTCGAGTTGCGCTTCCGGATCTTCTCTGATCAAAGCGAACCCTTTTCCATCACCCGTGGGATATCGATCGGATGAAAGTGTCTTTGATCCCGCATCGATAATTGCGCGACCTGAAACACTGGTGCTGACTACAGTCGTCACCACTGAAAGTGCACAATCCTCTTCCTTCGCAACACCAATCCCAACCATCGTCCGATCATTAAAGATGTACATGCCGGGTCGAGTTTCGTTCACTCCGACAAACAAATGACTTTCAAGCGCTGTCGGCGTCGAACCTCCGCTAACAGTTGTAAGAGGCAAGCCTGACTCTTTGATCTTGTTTTGGATGCGACTGAGCAAATCGTTTACGCCAACCCGCATCGCAGCACGTTCCCGTTCCACAACTTGAAAATGTCCGGGAAAAAACATCAAGCCGTTGAACTGTAGATTTGGTAGGGCATCAACTTTCTGAGCGAGCGCCAACACTTCGTCTTCACTCGCGATCCCGCAACGACGAAACCCCACGTCTATCTCAACCAGGATTCCGCAGTTCGCACTCTTTCTATTGAGTTCTGTGGAGATTGCGTCGGCAACTTCCAGCGAATCCACCGCGACGGTGAGATTGGCGCGCGTCGCCAGTTCGGCA
>DATJKB010000054.1:0-12132 GCA_035491875.1 Pyrinomonadaceae bacterium
TGAATGATGATCCTCGCGTGCGCATTGCTCTCAAACTTCGAAACATGCCACGGGCTTGTCCCGTGGTGCCTCACGCTTGCAGCTACACGTAAGACAAAGCAGTAAGTTCGAGATGCCACGTGCTTGCCGCGTGGAGTCTCACGTTTGCTGCTATTGAGCCCAGAACGTGAACCTCCACGGCACAAGGCCGTGGCATCCACTTGCTTGATTTCATCCGAACGTAGCTGCGAGCGTGAAGGACCACGGGACAAGCCCGTAGCATCTTTTCACGTTTCGATTAATATCAAAGTTCGGAGATCAATTTAGTCGAGACTGCATTCGACGAAGCGAAACAGCCGCCTCAGTAAAGTCTGGCTTCTCCTCGAGCGCAAGCCCGTAATGTCTGGCAGCTTCAATAAAGCGCTTGCGTGTTTCGTAGACACGACCGAGATTGAAATGCGGAAATGCGTAGGACTCATAACGCGGAGCTAATAACGCGCGCTTAAACCACCGAACAGAACCGTACATGTCTCCCTTGGCCAGAAGATAACTGCCGATATCGTTGTAAGGATTTCCCAGGCTGTCGTCGACGTTGATTGCTCGCAGGCATTCATCAATTGCTTCGTCGTAACGTTGCTGAAAGCTGTAGACCCATCCCAGGAATGTGTGAGCTTCAGCCGTTGGATAAGTTTCAATGGAGCGCTTGTATAGTTCAATCGCCCGCTCGTAATCGTGAGCTTGTTGCGCTTCGTATGCTTCATTGAACAGTTGTTTGGCAGCCAGCCTCACTCCTGATGAAACATCGTCACTCATTCCAGTTGCTCCGCTGCACGTTTGGGGATTTGTAGGGGCGTCCCTCCGTGGGCGCCCGATCCTTTTGCGTGGTCGTGATGTTGGGGCGCCCACAGAGGGACGCCCCTACAAATCCCCCGTTTAGTATCTCCAACCTCAATTGCAGTTTGCCGCAGCTTGAGTCGCAGTATCCAATCGTTTGATGCGGCCTTCAACTTTCGGAGCGATTGTTCGCGAACGTCTAATTGCGGTTGTTAGCACATCCGAGTCGAGCGGCGCACGTTCAGGTGGTAACACAACTCGCGCACCCTTGAACATCGCGTAGCCATCGCCGCCATCCAGGGCCACAAAAGTCGTAGTAGTTAGCGTGTATGTCCGATTCGGATCAAGTGGACGTCGATTAACGGTGACATTCGACACGCGCGAACCTGCCGGCTTACTGGCGTCGAATGAGAAGGTCATCCCGGATACTTGAGGAAACCCTCCCGGCTCCGCACCTGGCTCGGTTCGACTGACGCCGTGCTCCAACGCTGCAAGGAGCGTGGCGCCAGTAACTTCGATTTTCACCAGTTTGTTCTTGAAGGGAAGTATCGACAGTACATCGCGGACTGTTACTGTGCCGCGCCTAATGATGTTGTCGGCCCGCACAGATCCGCCGTTCATGAGTGCAACATCAGCCGCCGTCGCTTTACGAAAAGCATCTGTGATCAAATTGCCCACGTTTGTTTCGACCGTGCGATTCTCTAAACCGCGTGCGTCGAGTGCAACGGCGGTGCGTCCGACCGGCCTGGCTAACCGGGTCAACAGACCTGCGTATTTCTGCTGAACAGAAGCAAACTGCGGATCATTCCGGGTTTCATCGGTCACGCGTATGACTTTCCAGTCGATGCTCTCGAGTGTGCCGTCGCTGGCGATGTTCAAGTCAATTCGGCCGAGTTCTCTTGCGTCGGAAGTCATCTTAAATATCGGAGCTCCGCCCGCAGCCGATTCCAGCAGCGAGTGTTCGTGTCCACCGATGATGACGTCTACGTTGGCGCAACGCGCCACTTCTTTGTCCTCCTTCATCGAAAGATGCGTGAGAGCGACGACAACCTTAGCGCCTCGATCGTGAATCTCCGACACCATTTTCTTCGCCGTGTCGCAAGGATCGCGAAACTCGACGTTGTCACCGGGGCGCGAAGTGGTCTTCGTTTCCGGTAGAACCAGTCCAAAGATGCCGATCTTTACGCCGCCAAAGTCGCGAATGACATAAGGATCGACTCCACCAAACGGTCTATTCGTCGAGGTATCGATTACATTTGCAGCGATCCACTTAAAGCGCGACTCCTTGATGCGATCCGTTAGTACCTTTGGACCAAAATCGAACTCGTGATTGCCGAAAGTGGCGTAGTCAAGTTCAACCGCATTCCATGCCTCGATCATCTGCGCACCCTGATGTGTTATTGACTCCACTGAAGGAGAAATCGTATCGCCGGCGAGCAGAAAAAGAGTGTTCGGATTCTCCTTTTGAATATCTTTCTTGAGCGTAAGCACGCGGGCCAGGCCGCCGTTATGGCCCTCGTCGACTGGTACAAACTGGTAGACGTCGTTTACCTGCAACAGAGTTACCTTGATGTTGCAAGCGGGTTTTTGCTGAGCAACGCCAGAGAAGATAATTAACGCGAGTAGAAGTGGGGTGGCAGCAAATTTGCGCCATTGGAACAGATGATTTTTCATGAGTGAAGTGTTCTCGGTGAAAGGTCGCTCCGGAGAGAGTCGGTTTGTTGATCGAATTTAGATTGTAGAAGGTGTGAATTATACTCAACGAGCACAAAGTGGCTCAATGATTGGAAACCAAGTCAGAACAGGAGCGCAGCGACTGCCTCTGCTTTGCAAAAATCGATCGCGAGTGTGAATGGAGTCGCTGCGCTCCTGTTCTGAATGCCCTGGAATAGATTGCGAAACGAAACATTTTTCATTACCGGTTTTCCCGGTTTCATAGCCGGCCGATTACTGAAGAGGCTTGCAGCGCAGGGTGCGCGTCTAATCCTTCTTGTACAACCTGCGCTCATCGATAAAGCCAGATCAGAGATCGTCGAATTAGCGCGCGCGGTTGGCTCCTCAACCCAACAGTTCTCGATTGTTGAAGGCGACATCACTCAGCCCAACCTCGGGTTAGCACTGGAAGATCTCGCAATGACGCGAGGGTCAGCAACGCGAGTATTTCATCTTGCGGCAATCTACGACCTGGCAGTGTCGCGCGATTTAGCACTACGCATAAACGTTGAGGGTACCAGAAATGTAAATGCGTTTGTGCGCGGATTGCCACACTTGCGTCATTATCATCATGTGTCGACCTGTTACGTCGCGGGTAAACGCGAAGGTCGCATCTTCGAGACTGAATTAACTCACGACGCCGGTTTCCGGAATTTCTATGAAGAGTCGAAGTATCTCGCTGAGTTGGAAGTCGAGGCACTGAAGTCGGAATTGCCGGTCACTATTCACCGGCCGGCAGTTGTTTGTGGCGATTCAAAGACCGGAGAGACGGCTAAATACGATGGTGTTTACTTTTTGATTCGCTACCTGCTTAAGTGGCCGTCGGGTTTGTCGTTAGTGAACATTGGAAATCACGAAGTGTGTTTGAATCTTGTTCCGATTGATTTCGTGGTTGAGGCAATGGCTGCATTGGCGTTTGACGACGCTGCGATTGGCAAGACAGTACAGCTTGCTGACCCGACACCTTTGACGACGAACCAGTTGTTCAATGCCATCGCCGAATCGATCGGCAACAGGCAATCAAAGATCACAGCGCCTCGATCCTGGGTATACTTCCTTCTGATGTTGCCTCCCTCACCCAGAATAACCGGGTTGCCGCACCATGCCGTGCCGTATTTCTTTGTGAAACAGACTTACGAATCAATTGAGGCACAGAATCTGCTCGACCGACACGATATTCGGTGCCCTCCGTTTACGAGTTACGTCGATACAATCGTCGACTATGCGGCAAAGCATCCGACATTTTGATTGAGGCTTAGCGCCGCGACTTGGGCCAGAATCTGATCCTAAAACCGATATTAAATCGCGGCGCACGATTGGCTGCAGGCGCGAAAACCCAGGTGGTCGCGCTTGACAATCCGGTGATTTAGAATTAGTCTAAATCCATATTGAAGACAGCAAAGAAGAATAGCGACGCAGCAGGCGGGCATAAACTGACCCCACAAAGGGACGCAGTGCTCCGGGTTATCCTGGAGCGCGAAGACCATCCCACTGCCAGCGAGATTTTTCAGGCGGCCCGCAAACGTTTACCCACGATTAGCTATGCGACCGTCTACAACTCCCTGCGCTACCTAAAAGACGCTGGCCTCGTGCACGAGATAAGTTTTGGCGATAGCGCAAGCCGCTACGACCGCGAGACAGATCGACACGATCATGCAATCTGCACCGGGTGCGGCAGCCTCGTCGATTTCGATCTGCCGCAAGCGGCGAAATTAATCGGAGCAGCGGCGCGCAAATCACACTTCAAACCTGAATCGGTCCACCTAACGTTGCGGGGAATCTGTCCTGACTGCGTTGAAAGTGGCAACCAGGAAAACAAAAAGTACAAGTAATAATTCAAACTAACGGAGGATACATGACAGCAGCAGCAACAGCAGTAGCACAAGAGAAGGCGATGGTCGGCCAGCCGGCGCCGGATTTTGAAATGGCCTCAACGAAGAACATTGAGAAGCTGAACGAGCCAGTGAAGCTTTCTGATTACCGTGGCAAGTGGGTCGTAATGGTTTTCTATCCATTGGATTTCACCTTTGTCTGCCCGACTGAACTGACGACCTTTAGCGATCGCTATCAGGATTTTCAGGACATCGGTGCCGAGATCATCGGTATTTCAACCGACTCCGTTTATTCGCATCGCGCCTGGTTGAATACACCACGCGACAAAGGCGGCGTCGAAGGACTTAAGTACCCACTCGCCGCCGACGCCACCAAGAAAGTCGCCAGCGATTACGGCGTGTTGATTGAGAACCGGGGCATCGCACTTCGCGGTCTATTCGTCATCGACCCCGAAGGAATCCTGCGCTACAAAGTCATTCACGATCTGAACGTCGGACGTTCCGCGGAAGAGACGCTACGCGTGATTCAGGCACTCCAAACAGGCGGACTCTGTCAGGCTGAATGGAAGCCGGGTCAAAAGACGTTGAATTCATAAACTGAGCGGAGAATCAGTACCGTTAGCGGTAGCAAACGGCTTTCCGGCCATTGGCTATCGCCGACGGTACTGCATAAAAGATTATGCCAATGAGAATTGGAACGCCGCTGCCGTCGTTCGAAGGGGCGACTGAGTGGTTTGGCGGCACACAGGCGCATGCAGAAGCAGAAACCAGGCACCATCCAACGCTGGTGCATTTCTGGGCTTCGAGCTGCGGAATTTGTAAAGACAACCTGCCGCGTGTGGCTGAGTGGCGGGATGAAAAACGCGAACAGGGTTTACGTGTCATAGCGATCCACATGCCCCGGTACGAATCGGATACTGACGTTGAAGTCGTCCGCGACCTGATTTCCAAGTTCAATATTAGTGAACCTTGCGCAGTGGATAATGAGCACAAGTTGCGGGAAGCATTTCAAAACGATCAGGGGTTTGTGCCCGCGTATTACTTGTTCGACGCTGAAGGAAAGTTGAAGAGCTTCGCCGCGGGTGAAAGGGGATTGGATATGTTGAAGTCGGCGATCGACCGGGTGTTATCACCGGTCGATCCCGTAACTACCTGACTAGCCAGCAAGCTGTCTGGAGATCTGCAAGAAGAAGTAAAGACTCACGAACGCACTGCCGACGGCCAGACCAATCAGACCAAGGATAATCGCGCCTACGAAAACCCAATCGCTAAACCGGCCCTCGCGTGCTGCCTCACCTTCAACTGTGGCGCGTTCCTTCAACAACGCGACATTCTTTTGATTCGACTTAAACCACGCGTCGAAAAGGTCACCCACAAACGGCAAGGATCCAACGATGTAATCAAGCGCGAGGTTGAGAGCCATGCGCATGATCGTGATCTTGGGAACCCGGTAACGCACCGCGGCGACTAGTATGTAGAACGACACCAGCGAAGTAGCTGTGTCGCCGAAACCGGGAATCAACCCGATCACAGCATCTAGGCCAAACCGCCAGCCGAGACCCGGAACACGGATCAAGTCGTCCATCAACCAGCTAAGCCGTTCGAGACTGACGTCGACCTTTGCAGGACGGGCGATGTCGCGGGAACCAAAAGACGTTTCGTTGTAGTTCAAAACTTTCATCTCAGCGAATGCGAGTCATCTGTCGCCAAAAAAATTTCCCAACCCCGGCCAACGCAGTAAACGCGTTCTTATCTCCAGCTCTCGACTGCGGCACGGCCGGCGGCGCGATGCCTAATGTTTCTGCCAGCTGCGAATCCGGCGGGCCGATATCTTCATCGCCGCGCTTAGATGACAGCCAGCGCGTAAAAGTACGCCCGATCATCCGTCTTTGTTCGATAGGCGCTTCCGCCACCAGTGCGCTGCGCAAATCATCGAGCTGCGCGATTTCCAGAAGATTCGCCTGGTAGTAGTTCCTGAGGGCCGCTACAACCTTGTCTTCGCCAAGTGTGTCCTGTAATTCGACGAACATCAGGGCGCCTTTCGCGGTCACAATCGCTGCATACTGGAACGTGTTGCGATAATCACGTGACGGCCGGTTGGCATCCATGTCGTCGCCGCCGAATGTTCGGTACAGCCGGTAGACGCCACGAACCTGGTCGTCCAAAACCGCAGCTGCCTTTTCCTTGCCATAGGAGCTTCGGTAATAAAGCAACGACGACCAGCATGAGAGCGCCTCGTCGAGCACAGGCTCACGCGCCGGATCGTTACCGACAGCCGAACCCCACCACTGGTTCGCAACCAGGTAACCGACGGTCCATTCCAAACTCTCTTCAACTGATGGTCGTTGTTCACGAATCAGCTCGGGAAGGTTCCGCACCGCTGGAGAGTCGAAATCGACATAGAAGGCGCTGGCGATGACATTGAATCCGGAAAACTCAGTGCTTCCTAAACCGGCGACCAGTGGCGCTTCAGCTACAGTGATCGCTTTGTAAGGCAATGGTCCAAAGGCGTTGGTAAACACACGCAGCGCGTTTGCTGCGATTGCGAGCGCTCGTTTGCCGACCCGCTCATGGTCCGGTTGATAGACTGATGTGATTTTGACACCGTTAACTTCCGTGTGCTCACTTCGCAACCCCTTGCCCACCATAATTGCGAACTGTCGCAGTGCGGTCCCGCTGAATGTTTTTGTTTGCTGGTCTGAGCGTGAATTTTCCGGCGCCGATGTGAATACCTCCAAACCTGGGGCTGTGGTCACGGTCACTTCATAATCGGCCACTTCATTGAAGACCATATCGCCGACCGAAGGCTCGATTTTGCGACGCCATTCATCGCCGTCGCGCACAACCAGCATCGGATACGCCGTCGCCAACAACATAGCGCCGCGACAACGAAAGTTAATGTCGCGTGCGCGACGCATCTCGCGCTCACTTCGCAGCGCAGCACTAACTTGCTTTACCACATGAGTCGTCAAACTCGTTTCGTCCGGATCGATTTCCGGAACCGTGCCTTTGAACTTTATTTCAATGTCGGCAGAACCGCCTGGAAAGACAGGCTCGCGTAAATTGATGCGCAGAATTGTTCCCTGCTCCTCAAGGCCGAAAGAGAGCGACGACTCAGACGTTGCTGACCGCACAGATACGATGTCCAGTCGCGGTTCGTCTGCCTCCGATGTGGTTGTCGCAGCGGTAGACGACGGCGCAGGCTGTTGATCAGGAACTCTGAGATTTGGATACAGGTGAAAGTAGAGAGCCGATGTGGGCTTGTCGTTTTGATTGAACCAGCGCAAGCGTTGGACACCGGTGTACGACAGACGATCGAAATCAATATCGAGATCGATCTTGTAATGCGAACGGTTCGGTTTGGCAGTCGTGGTCTGGTTCGTTTGACCATTCGCTGACTGCGCCTCGATCGAAGCGGCGATCGCTAACACTACGAACGTGCTGATGCAGAGCAACGCCAATGCGTTGAATTTGATGTCTGGGAACTGCTGGGTGTAGTTCACTTTTCTCGGATTACTATCGATTGAATTACGTCGCCGCGAACGATACTGTCAACCACTTCCATGCCTGACGTGACTCTTCCGAAAACCGTGTAGCCACCGTCCAGATGTGGCTGCCGCGAATGCGTGACGAACCATTGAGAGCCCCCCGTATCTTTGCCTGACAGTGCCATGCCTACTGCCGCGCGTTCATAGGGCACTTGATTGATCTCGCACCGAATCTGATAACCGGGTCCGCCATTCCCGTCGCCGCGAGGATCGCCGTCCTGAATTACAAAGTTTGGGACTACGCGATGAATGGTTATGCCGCGGAAGTAGCCGCGCTGCGCGAGACGCACGAAGTTATCGACTGTCAAAGGGGCTTCGCCGGGGAGGAGGTCAATAGTAAACGAACCCTTCGACGTAGTCACTACAGCCTGTACAGATCGCCCCGATCGACTCAGCGCTCGGATGTAGTCGAGCCTCGTGTTCGAGGTCTTTACCATACCGATACTCGCGGAAAAGTCGCCGGCGCCGTTTGTCTTAAGCAGGGCGACTGCGCGCCGTCGAACCAAAGGATCTTCCGACTTCAGCGCGCTCTTGATCGCTTCGTTTGCGGTGTTTGTTTTCTGCTTACCGAGTGAGTCGAGGATCGAAAGTGCAGCGTCGTTCAAGGCGTCATTCTTGGTTTGGGTCAGTGCCGCGATTAGCGCACGCGTGTTTGTGTCTGATGGAGGCAGGTCACCGATTAAATCGGCAGCGGTTGATCTGACTACGACGTCTGGATGTGACAAGTACTTCAGAGCCAGATCGGAAAGATCGTTCGGCTTGAATGCTGCAAGAGCTTGAAGAATTTCGGGGATTGCATATTCCGGATGGAAATTCTTCATCACTGTAAGATCGCCTGAGTTGTTATCGAGTAAATCGCGCAGCAAGAGCACTGCTTTGGTTTTGAGCTCGCCGTTATTCAAAACGGTGTTGGGAAGCGAGGCGACCTCGCGAGCTGCCGTTGCCATGCTTGCTGCCGATCTCCAATGGAGCAATTGTGGCCGTCGCGCTCCTTGCGGAAATTCAGTTCTTCCATAGGTTGAGAGATATGCTCCGGGCAACACTCGCACGTATGCTGTCTCGTTTTCCGGCGCGTAAGGTTGCACCAGCTCTCGCAGATTCAAAAAGAATGCGTGAACGATTCGCTCTTCAGGTTTGTTCTCTGTCTGGAGGGGAAGTAATCGCCCGAGTGTTGCTGCGAGCTCTAGTAACTCATTTTGAACAGACGGATGCTTGGTGTCATTGCGCGACTTGCGTTGTTCGCCGAGGAGCGTTGCTGCTCGTTTCAGCAAAGGATCGGCAACGTTTGGATCCTTAACTGTTGCAAGCGCTCTGATGGCGCTGACTCTGACTCGTGAGTCAGTATCGTTTAGCGCCCGATCGAGTAGTGTGGCTGAAGCCGACTTCTCTTCAGTGGCTCCTAACACGCGCGCCGCATTTGCCCGCGCGATCGGATCCAAATCCTTTGCCAACATCGAACGCAACTCATTGTTTCCGTCTTTCAGTCTTAGTCTTGCCAGAACGTTAGCGGCATCGGCCCTTACGCGCGAATCCGCATGACGCAGGAAACCGGCGATTACAGGACCGCCATTCGCAGGTCTGGAGCGCAAGGCAGCTGTCAACGCCAACAATATCGTTTCGGAATCTGTGGGCGTGCGTTCCCCTTCGACCCGCAAACTTTCCAGGATAATGGCGCCGAGCTCGCGTGTTCGCGCTTCCTGTTCGCGCGGCAGTGCACCCGCAATTTTTCCTAAGCCCTCAATCGCTCGTCGACGAACTTCCGGCGTTTCACTGCTATTCTTGCTCGCTTCAATCAATGGCGGGGCCCCACTGGCCGCTTCGATTTCGCCGATTGCGAATGCTGCCATCGCCCTCACGCTCCCGTCTTTGTCCTCTTTCAAAAGAGACCAAAGCGGAGTGACTGCCTGATCATTTCCAATTCTGCCGGCTGCGAGAGCTGCACGCGCCCGAACAGCGGCATTTGGTTCCGAAAGCAGCGTAGAAAGAGATTCATCCCATCGACGTTCGTCTTCAGCCCGCAGGATCTGAAGGTGGATTGATCGTGGGACGAATTCTTTCCTCGGCGAAGATGGTCGATTTTGTCCTATTGCAAAGCCTGCAGTTGTAAGAACCAGCGGAACGAGAACAATCGAGAATGGTCGTCGACGTTTCAATGAGTTCATCTCCGTGAGTATATGAACTGCCGTTTCAGAGACTGTGCAAACGCGCACTCTGATTCTCAGGCTTTTGGCCAAAGCATAATGCGGCCAAAGAAACTAAAGGCGCTTCGCTGATTAGCCAGCGAAGCGCCTCATCAAAATCAAACTTGTTTGGAAAAAACCTAGCTGACCACGCTGGAAACGTTGGAAACGCTTGCAACGTCTGCACGCTTGCCACTGTCGGCTGCCATCGGTTGCATCTTCGAAGCATCAAGCGGCTGTTCTTCCCTCTTTTCCTTCTTACTCTTGTCCGCAGCCGCCATCTGGAGCATCTTACAGCTGCCTTCGAACACTGCGCCTTGCTCGATGATCAGCGACGGCGTTTGAATGTTTCCGTTCACTTTGGCCGCGCGACCTAGCTCAAGACGTTGAGTCGCAATGATGTCGCCGTTGATCGTTCCGTGAATGACCGCGACGGCAACTTCAATGTTCGCATCAACTTTACCATTGGCACCGACGATCAACGTGCCGCTGCTCGAGCTGACACGACCTGAAAGGTGACCGTCAACTCTCATCATGGCTTTGAAGTTGGCCTCGCCGGTTACAACCGTACCGCCGCCAACAAAGCCGCTTAGGGTTCCTTCCTTGATATCTCGCGCCAGAGTCTCGCTCTCTGTCATCGCGCGCGTAGAAGCCGCCGTCGCGCCTTCGGCTGGCTTGGCTTCCGCAGGAGTCCCCTGAAAGGAGGAGTAGTTTTTGGTGGTTGAATAATCCGGAACTTCAGCCTTCTGGCTGGAGTTGTCATGGTCTTCCTGTTCCTTAGGGTTCTTTCCTATCCTGAGCATTGATTACCTCCGTAAATTGGGGGCGCGAGATGTTTAGTCACCGGTGCCGTCGGGACATAAAGCAACAAAACGACGCGCTTGCCTTCTGTTAGTGGATTGTACTCGGTCTGACGACCAAGGCTTCAGCGTGATCTAGCCGCTATTACGCGGAACTTCATGATAGTCAATGTTAGTCGAAACTGTCTAGCGTTGTAACAAAATTGTAATCCGGAGCCCCGGGTTAGGCGACCACCAGCATTTCCTCGCCGTTACGAACGAATCCTTTAAAGATGCCGCCATCTCGCAGGGTCAACGAAGTCGTATGAATGTTTCCTTCTACTCGGACATTGCGTTCGAGAATCACGTGATGATTAAACTTTCAGATTGCCTTCGAGGCAACCGTCAATCATGCGACGTGAACATCCACGCTGGCTTGGATATGTGCCTGCTCGGTCATCATCAGAGTTCCGTCAGCGGAACGTATGTTCGACTTCATCGGACCATCCACCCGCAAGAGTCCGGAAAAGGTAACCTCAGAACAAAACGCAGCAAATGCGTCGAGACGAAAACCAGATCGTTTCTCCGGCAGCGATCTGATCCACTGCTCAAACGGCGCCTTCGTATGGAATAACAGAGCACCTGGATCTTCCGCTGCTAGTCCCCGGAGCTGAAGGCCCCTTGTAACACTACCTAACATATTCTCGTTTTGAAGTTCTGTGGCTAACTTGCCTTCTCAACCTCATCGATCATCCGGCAGACACCTTCAAAGATCGCGCCGTCTTTGATCACGAGTGAACGAGTCCAGATGTTGCCGTAGATCTTTGATGTTGGTCCAAGTTCGACGCGCTCACGCGCGATGATGTCGCCTTTTACAGTGCCGCTTACTATGGCGACTCCGACATCGACACGTGCCTCGATGCGTGCACCTGTATCGACAATCAACGTTCCCGTCTTCGAATAAACTGTACCAGCAACGTGCCCATTCACTCGGACCATATCTTTGAAAGTGATCTCGCCGGTAAGTTCTGCATGTGTTTCATAGACGGCCGAAGGTCTCTGCTTCACGTTGACGCTACTGCCCGAGCCGATCTGTCCGCTCAAAACTCCATCAACGGTAACGATGCCTTTGAAGTTGATCTCACCGGTGATGACCGGCAGTTTCGCTTGAAAGTCTCGAGGGGCAACAGGAACGATCGGCGTCGGATGGACCACCTCCGATACTCTTACTGCCGCAGCCGCAGCTCCAGAGACAGACGGAAGATTA
>DATJKB010000055.1:0-8587 GCA_035491875.1 Pyrinomonadaceae bacterium
CGTTCAACCTAATAGAAATTGCTCAACGAATGTCCGATACGCTTTAGCTTGTCGTTCAGGTTGTGTTGATTCAAGGGGCCCGAAACGGTTCACCGAATACCCCCAACGGCAGTTGGGGGATCATTCAGGTCCAACCTACTAACGACGCCTCTCGTCAGTCTGGCGCGCCGCGAACGAACTTGAGTAAAAGAAATCAACTGAATGCGCCGCGCGTCGAGCTCTTTGTTGCCTCTTTGTAGGTTGAAACTGAACGATCCCCCAACTGCCGTTGGGGGTATTCGGTGGGCAGTTTCAGGTAGCTTGAATCAACACAACTTCAACGACATGCTGAAGCGTATCGGACATTCGCTGAGCGCTTTCAACGTTGACTGATTTCAGGGATGGTGAGTGTTGGGAACGTCGACGACAAGCTGGAGCATATCGGACATTCGTTGAGCGTTCTGAATGTTGACCGATTCCAACGGAGTTGAGTGTTCGGCGAGCTAACGACAAGCTAAAGCGTATCGGACATTCGTTGCGCGTTTTCGATGTTGAATCGGCTGTGCGTCTGCGGCAGCCGAACCGTAAAAACTGCGCCGCCCTCCGGTGCGTTCTCGGCGGTTAACGAACCACCATGTTCAGTAATCACTCGATGCGAAAGAGCCAGGCCGACGCCATGACCCTTTGCCTTTGTGGTGAAGAACGGAATGAAGATTTTTTGCAGATGAGCCGGAGGGATGCCCGGTCCGGAGTCTTTGACTTCGATGACTGCGTAAACCTTGCCGCTCGCATCATGGTCCTGCCTTGATCTGACCTTCACCAGGCGTTCGCTTTTTTCCTCGGGTATTGCTTCAGCAGCGTTGCGAATTAGATTCAGCACCGTTTGCCTCAGCATCCGCTCGTCAGCTCCAACAACCAGCGACGGTGTTTCATTCACAACTTCCAGCTTCACTCGAAGCTCTGCAAACAACGGTTGCAGCTCTGCCGAACAATCCGCGATCACGTCCGGTATGCACACTTCTTCCAGTTGCGGGGGTTGAGGACGGGCGAAATTCAAGAACGAAGTCACCATTTCGGACAGGTTGCGTACTTCATTCAGCAACAACTCGGCCGCGCCGCGCGCCTTTTCATTCGATTCAAGGTTCTGCAACAGTTGCGCGTAACCATGCAAAGCAGCAACAGCGTTCTTGAATTCATGCGCGAGCCCGGCTGACATCTCGCCTAGACTTTCGAGGTTATTCTTGAGCGCGACCTGTTCCCGAAGTTGAGTGACCTCCGTAATATCAGTAAGCAGACATAACGCGCCGCGCGCACCTTGCGAAGTTTGCAATTCAATCGGCGCAATAGTTGCGCCGAGTCTGCGGTTGTGTCCGTCGGCGCTCACGGCATCAATCTCAGCGCGTCTGTACAACGTTCCCTTTTCGAGACACTCACTAACCATTTCTGATAGCCCATGATAATTTTGCAGCAGGTCTGCGAAGGGCTCTCCTAGAGCTTTCCCATCTAATTCAAGTAACGTTCGTCCGGGATTGTTGATTGCCATTGATCGGCCGTTGGCATCGAAAGCGATCAACCCTGAAGGTAGACTGGCGACGATTCTTTCACTGAATTTCTCAGCAGAGCTGGCTCGCTCGCGCGCCTGGACGCTGAGTTTCTCGAGCTCTTTGCGCTGTTCCTGAAGTTGTCCAACTACTGACTGGAAGGTTTCGAGCACAAACTCAGCTTCATCACTCGACTTGCGAATCTGCGCGTGGACCGACGCGCGTTCAGCTTCACCGACTAGCTTGTGATACGGCCGCAGCAACCAGCGCATCAGAAAGAGAATGCACAACAAGCTCCCTATAAGAATGGCAATGAATGAAGCGAGCAGAATCGGGCCCCGGGCCGCGGGTGTTTCGGGTGTGAAGGCGTACAACAGAATCGCGAACAAAGCCGCAACCAGAAACAGCCCTAAGAGGAGTGTTAGACCGAATTGGAAACGATTACGGTTCATTAAAGCATTGCCGATTGTCGATTGCCGATTGCCGATTTGCTTCGCGTTTCATCTATGGCCTGTTTTTTATGAATAGTGCCCTAAACGCGCCGACTCCGATAATGCCAATCGACAATCGCCAAAGCGCGCAATCGGCAATCGACAATCGGCAATAATTAAAACTGTCCCGCATACCATGCAACGATTTGAGCGCCAAATAACAATGCCGCAATCGAACCTAGGCCCAGGAACACACCGAATGGCAAAAGCATTTGCATATCCCGCTCGCGCTGACGCGCCATGAGCGCGATCCCGATCAGAGATCCCGAAAGTACTCCTACAAAGATCGTCAAGATTGTCAGGCGCCAACCGAGGTACGCCCCGACCATGAACATCATCTTTACATCGCCGAGGCCCATCGCTTCAATACCCCGCAGTTTCTCCCACGTCCACCCCATCAGCCACAGAGAACCACCACCAATTAACGCTCCCAGGAATGCGCCAATGAGTGATACAGCCCATATTGGCAGGCCACTAAAAGTTCCGTGCATGAGCGAAGGAACGTCGTCGAAGTGAGGCGTTCCAGTAAAAAGTGGAATTGCTATACGGGCCAGAACAGCGAACACCATGCCGGGGTAAGTAATTACGTTCGGCAGGATCATGTGCTCGGCATCAATGAACACGAGCGCAGTGATGGCGGTCGCAAAGATCAGATCGAATGGCAGAGCGATCCCTAGCCCATCGTGCCAGGTAACGACGACGAACAAGATCGCCGTCAGCAGCTCAACCGCCGGGTAGCGCGGAGAGATTCGTGTACTGCAGCCACGGCATCTCCCTCCAAGGACTACATAACTAAGGACGGGAATATTGTCGTAGAAGGCTATTGCAGCGCCGCACGACGGACAACGTGAGTTTGGGAAGACGATCGACTCTTCGATTGGAACGCGATGTATGACGACATTTAAGAAGCTGCCGATGATCGCGCCAAAAACGCCGCTAATGATGTAGATAAGTACGGGTGGAATTCCGTCCAAGGTCTGGCTGACCAGAAGGAGAGACGCAGTCATGCTGTAGGCATTGTAGCACTAAGAAACAGGAGCAGGATGAACAGACGCGGAGACGCGGGGACGAGGAGATGGGAGACGGGGCGACGGGGAGACGCGGGGATGGGGAGACGACCAAACATGGCTTGCCTCAAAGTCACATCTAGCTTGAGTCGGAAATATCTTGATTCGTGTTGGTTCGTGTGACTTCGTGGATCGTCCTTGTTTTTCTGGACAGACGGAACGATCCACGAAGTCACACGAACGAAACACGAAACTCGTTACCACCGCAATGGACTTTTGAGTCAAAGCTACCAGAGATAGCGGGGCGCATAATCCATTGCGTCACCGCGTCTCCCCATCTCCCCGTCTCCGTGTATCCGTGTCTCCTCGTCTGTTCTTCTGCTTTTCCCAAAGCATCAGATGTTTTAGAAATGCATGGTGAGCGGCAAAGCGAGCAATAGTGAAGCCGGCGAATCCGTCGCGAAACCCGCCTTTCAAAACCAGGCTTCGAATGAAAGCCGCCGGCCCAGCTGTCGCAACGCCTATCGCTGACGTTCGCGTTCCGGCATCAAACATCTGCTGGGCTGCAAGTGGAGCGTAGCGCTCTCCGATCATTCGATGATGATGTGCCGCGTCTTTCACCGAGTAGTGAAGGAGATCGCCTTCAAGTACCTCGACGCGCGCCCCATCGTTCATCTCCACTGACTCATGTACCTGTCGGGGCTTCCAACTGCCTCGACTCTTGCGGAACAACCTCAACTGACGATCTGGATACCAACCGCCACCGCGTATCCATCGTCCCTGGTAATAACTTCGCCTTGATACGAGATAACCATCCGCAAGCTGAGACTCCGGCCTGGCACGCAAGATTTCAATCGAACGTTTCAATTCATCTGAAACTCTTTCGTCGGAGTCGAGACTAAATATCCAGTCATGCGACGCCTGTTCAACTGCAAACTGCTTCTGCAGGCCAAAACCAGGCCAAGGGTGCGTGATCACTTTCGCACCGAGCGACTCAGCAATCTCCCTGGTCCCATCCGTACTCTCGGCATCGACCACGACGATTTCGTCAGACCACGCGATTGAGTCAATCGCAGCTTTTATGTTCGATTCTTCGTTTAGGGTAATGATAGTGGCAGTTATCTTCATCCGGTTTGCAGTGGCACAAAACGAATTTGCGATTGCCTCAGCAGCTTAAGCTACCTTAGCAATCGCAAATTGAAAACCGCAAACCGGCGCGATTGGTGATTACGGCACCGACGGTGTTTGCACAATGACGTTGTTGGCCCTGAGGGTTGTTGCAGTCGCCCTCTGGAGGTCCGCAATCGCCTTGTTGTAATCCGTTTGCGCCCGTAGCTCCGACGCCCGTGAGTTTGTCAAAGCATTCTGACGTTGGAAGAGCAGGAACGTTGTAGAGCGCCCGACTTGGTAGAGCCGTTGCTCCCCTTCAAGTTGCAACTCCGCATTTACCCTCGCCTGACGAGCCGAAAGCACTCGACGTCTTGACGACTCGACAGCTTGTGCGGCATTGCGTACGTCAACTTCAACGGTCTGTTCAGTCGAACGCATCGAGGCAAGTAATTGCTCCTGCTGAATCTTGGCTCCGGCCAGGTTTGCCTGGGCTGTCTTGTTCTTAAACGGAATCTGGATCGCAACACCTACAGTTACATTGTAGGTATTGAAGCTAAACACATTCTCTAACGTCTTGCTGTAGCCGCCCACCAGGGTTGGATTCGGTGAGATACCTGCCGGCAGGGAAGCTGCCGGGGTTCCGGCCAATCCGGTAGTCGCTACAACCGCTTCAAGATCAAACTGAGGTTTTGTCTGATTCTTGAAAAACGTAAGATCGATGGAGTTGACTTCAGCTTCAAGTCGGAGACGACGCAACTCAGGTCTGTTCTCTTGTGCGTCTTTCATTGCATCCGTGAGATTCACGGGCGCTTCATTAAATGATGGACTGTCAGAAGGAGTTATCTGCGCCGACCAGTCTGCAGAAGAGCGCTCTTTGAAGATCAGCTGCTTCAAATTGTTCTCCGCCACGGAAACATTTTGTACTGCGGTTAATAGCGCAGTTTCGCGGCTGGCGAGTTCGGTTTGCACTTCAGCTCGCTCCAGCGGTGCTTTTGCTCCCGCTGCTATCTGGGCGTCGACATTTCGCAAGTTCTCTCGAGTGAGATTCAGGTTCTCGAGTTGGTTCTGTTGATCACGCAGGGCAAAGACGAGTTCCCAATAAGCTTGTTGCACTCGAGTAATAGTGTCGATTGTTCGTAGCCGGAAATCTGCGTCCGACTGCTGAATCCTCTTACGCTGAATCCGAATCTGCCGACGATTGTTGTCAATCGAGCGATTCCGCCAAAGCGGCTGAACTACACCCAAACTCAGATTCGACGAATAGAACGGGTTAAGTGTGCTGTTCGTCGCAGTCGTCGTTGTGCGAGAGTTGCTGAACGTCAGTTGATAATTGCCCCCGCCGCGTCCGAATTGTTTTGTAACTGTCGGACTTAATGTAAGGGTGGTGTTGGATAGAGAGCCCGAAGTGCCACCACCGGCGAAGATGTTCTGCACGGGAATAACTCGCTTATCGATCTGCGGAGTGATGCTGAAGATAGGATCGAAAATCCCTTCCAACGCTCGCAGTTGGGTTTCCGCGATTCGTACATCGTCCCGAGCTATCTCGATATCGTTGTTGTTCTCCAGCGCCCGCTTGATGGCATCGTTTAGCGACAAGGGTATCGTCGTGTTCGTTACACCGAGTCGTGACATGTCAGGCAACGGCGGCATCGGTTGCGCTTGAAACTGCGGAATCACTGGCTCGCGGGGTTCTTGATCAACCGTCGTTGGAGCTGGCGTCGATGTCGGTGCGGCCGGGTTGCTTGTCGGCGTCGACGTCGTAGCCGGCGGTGCGACCGGTGAAGTCTGTTGTGTTCCCGGAGGAGCCTTCGGGTTACTTGTCTGTGGTTGCGAGCCTGGAGGTAAAGCCGGATTTTGCTCCTGGCCAGGCGGCTTCGTTGCGTCGGGTCGCACCGGACTGGTTCGCGGCGTGGGCGCGGGAACTTGAGCGACCGCAACTGTGGTGATGAAGAGCACTGTGCTCAACACACTAAACACTACACGTAAAAACTTAAGACTGAACATTAGAACCAGAGCTCCTTAACGGGTGAATTCAGTAGGCCTCGATAAGCGCGAAAGCCTCAGGATTGTGGCAAACCAAGGTCCGCAGCATCAAGACTTTACTACGTTCCGTTTCTAAAAGCAGTTTCAAAAAGTTCGGCATGATGCTGGCTTGACAGGCTTTATCGCGCCGCATAATCTTGCTTTTCTTTCTAACACGCGCGATTACACTGCTAGTCTTAACTGTACGTGTGTGCGCCACGCGAGTTGGAAGCTTGCGATAATGGGACTTCCATTTTCGATAATGGGACGTCTGAAAGTTTGATTAATTAACAGTCACGCAAAGGAGCAGGAGCAGCAGTCAGGAGCAGGATGAGAGACGCGGAGACGCGGAGAGGGGGAGACGCGGAGACGACCAGACTAGCGAGGCATCTAATCGTCGTGTCACCGCGTCTCCGTGTCTCCCCGTCGCCGCGTCTCCGCATCTGTCATCCTGCTGGTGCTCCTGCCCTGATCTTAGGAGGGCTCTTCAATGGCCGTTAAGGTTGGTATCAATGGATTCGGGCGGATTGGGAGAAACATCTTTCGAACGGCGCTTGGTGACGCGGACATCGATTTTGTCGCCGTAAATGATCTCACCGACACACGCACTCTCGCGCACCTTTTGAAATACGACTCAGTGCTCGGCAATCTCGAGCACAATATCACTTCCACTGAGAACGGCATCAGTGTCGAAGGTGAAGAGTTCCGCGTGTTTTCGCAGCGCGATCCTGCGGCAATTGACTGGGAATCGGTAGGCGCTGAAATCGTTGTCGAGTCGACCGGCATATTCACGAAAGCGGAAGACGCCAGGAAACACCTGCGCGGTCCGGTAAAGAAAGTAATTATCTCCGCTCCGGCCAAGAATGAAGACATAACCATCGTGCTTGGGGTCAACGAAGATAAGTACGACCCGGCTGCTCATCACGTCATCTCGAATGCGTCGTGCACGACCAACTGCCTGGCGCCGCTAGCGAAGGTTGTTCATCAGAAGTTCGGTATTAAATCGGCGCAAATGACTACGATTCACTCGTACACCAATGATCAGCAGCTGCTTGATCTGCCGCACAAGGATTTGCGACGCGCGCGTGCGGCGGCACTATCGATGATTCCCACCTCAACCGGTGCGGCGAAAGCTGTGGCTCTGGTGATGCCTGAATTGAAAGGGAAGTTTGACGGTATTTCTGTAAGAGTGCCCACGCCGAATGTTTCTCTTGTTGATGTTGTCATCGACGTTGAAAAAGAGACGACTGCTGAAGAAGTAAACAGAGCCTTCAAGGATGCGGCTAATGAAGAGTTGCGCGGAATCCTCGAGTACTGTGAAGAGCCCCTGGTGTCAGTTGATTTTAGAAAGAATTCAAACTCGTCGATCGTTGATGCTGAATATACAAAAGTGATCGGCGGCAAGATGTTGAAAGTTTTGTCCTGGTACGACAACGAGTGGGGTTATTCGTGTCGTGTGAGGGACTTGATCAAGTTCATCGCGTCGAAAGGACTGTAGATCGCAATGGGTCACAGTCAGTACCGAAACGCGGTAGCGTCGGGTCTAACTTACGATGAGCGGGCCTCATGAGTGACAAAGACCCGACGCTACCGCGTTTCGGTACTGACTGTGACCCACTCGGGTGTAAACATCCATTGCATGCCAAAACTGTCTATTAAGGACTTAGATCTCGCAGGCAAACGCGTCTTCATTCGCGTCGACTTCAACGTTCCACTCAAGGACGGCAAGGTTGACGACGACACTCGCATCCGCGCCTCGCTTCCGACAATTCAGTATGCGATCGACAACAACGCGCGCGTGATACTTGCTTCGCATCTTGGCAGACCCAAAGGTCAGCGTGTTGATAAGTACAGCCTGCAACCCGTCAAAGACCATCTTTCGGAACTCTTAGGTCGCGAAGTTAGTTTTGCAACTGACTGCGTCGGAGAACCGGCTCAAGCCGCGTCCAGCGCATTGAAAGATGGTGAAGTTCTCCTGCTCGAGAACCTTCGCTTCCACGCAGAGGAAGAAAAGAATGACGATGAGTTCGCGCGTCAACTCGCGAGTCTTTGCGATGGGCTTTATGTAAACGATGCGTTCGGCGCCGCGCACAGGGCTCACGCCTCAACCGCCGGCATCACCAAATTTGTTTCAAAAGCTGCCGCCGGTCTGCTGATGCAGAAAGAGCTCGAATATCTCGGACGGGTCATCAACAATCCAGAACATCCATTCGCAGCGATCCTCGGTGGCGCAAAAGTTTCAGATAAGATTCCCGTTATCAATGCACTGATTGATCGCGGAGTCGACAAGCTCTTGATTGGTGGCGCGATGGCCTACACGTTCTTGAAGGCAGAAGGGTTTACCGTCGGGAAATCACTCGTCGAAGACAACATGCTCGACACGGCTCGTCAGATCAAAAAGCGAGCGGAAGAGAAGGGAATCGATTTCCTACTGCCA